>JASLXW010000079.1:0-5401 GCA_030740135.1 Nitrospinota bacterium | reverse complement strand
AAGGATGCCGAGGTCGAGTCGGTGGCCGTCTGCCTGCTCCACGCCTACGCGAGCCCGGCGCATGAAAAAACCCTGGGCGACGCCTTACGGGAGGCGTTCCCCCACGTCAGCCTCTCGTCCGAAGTCAACGCCGAGTTCCGGGAATACGAGCGCGCCCTGACGACCGTTCTAAACGCCTACCTGATGCCCATCATCTCGGGTTTTCTCTCTCACCTGGACACCGACCTGGCGGGCCGGGACGCCCATCTCCACCTCGTCCAGTCCAACGGCGGGATGATGTCCGAATCCGCCGTGCGGCGAAAGCCCTTGAACCTCGTCATGTCCGGCCCGGCGGCGGGCGTAACGGCGGTCTGCGCCCTGACGCGGGAGTTGGGGTGCGGCCGCGCCTTGGCCCTGGACATGGGGGGCACGACAACGGATGTTTGCCTCATCGAAGACGGCCGCGCCGAGCTCATGGCCCAAAGAGAGGTCGCCGGCCAGCCCTTCCGGCTGCGGTCGGTCGCGGTCGAGAGCATCGGCGCCGGCGGGGGCTCGCTGGCCTGGACGGACGACGTGGGGGCCCTCCACGTCGGTCCCCGAAGCGCGGGCGCGAACCCGGGACCGGCCTGTTACGGCCTCGGGGGAATGGAGCCCACGCTGACCGACGCCAACCTGCTCCTCGGCCGTCTCAACCCCGACGCCGTCCTGGGCGGGAAGATTCGCCTGCGCCGCGAGACGGCGGAGGAAGCGGTGGGCCGCCTCGCCGGGGCGCTGGGGATGACCCTGGAGGAGACCGCGAGGGGCATCGTCGCCATCGCCGAGGCGAACGTCCTGGGCGCGCTCCGGCTCGTCTCGATCAAGCGGGGCCGCGACGTTCGCGAAGGAGCGCTCGTGGCCTACGGAGGCGTGGGGCCGGTCCATGCGGCCTCCCTGGCGGGGGCGCTCGACATGGAGACCGTGATCGTGCCGGCCGGCTCGTCGGTCTTCTCCGCCCTGGGGTGCCTCACGTCCGACCTGCGCTACGAAGCCGTCAGAACCCACCCCGTATTCCTGGAGGACCTCTCGCCGGAGGCGCTGAAACCCCTGTGGGATGATCTCCTGGGGGCCACCCGGGACCTCCTCATCGAAGAGGGGCACGCGCCGGATTCGATCCAAGTCCGGCCCTCCCTGGACCTCCGCTACAAGCGGCAGAACTACGAGATCGAGATCCCCCTGACCGGGGTGAACGGCTGGTCGGCCGACGAAGTCCGGGGCGCGTTCAATCGGGAGCACGAGGCGCTCTACCACTACGTGACGGAAGAGGCCGTCGAGTGCGTGAACGTCCGGGTCGCCGCCGTCGTGACAACGGAAGTCCGGACCGCGGGGGAGCGCCGCCCGGACGCGGCGGTGGAGCGCGAAGCGGGCCGCCGCGAGGTGGATTTCGACGGCGACCGGATTGAAACGCCCATCCTGAACCGCGCCGCCCTGGGCCCGGACAACCGGATCGAAGGGCCGGCCGTCGTCGAGGATGAATGGTCCGTTACGGTCTTGCCGCCCGGCCGGTCGCTCACGGTGGACGGCCGGGGGCGCCTGATCCTTCGGATGAAGCCATGAGCCGCATCGATCCCGTCACGCTGGAGCTGATCCGCAACGCCGTCCTCGCAACCTCGGAGGAGATGCGCTTCATCGTCATGCGCTCGGCGCGGGCGCCCCTGCTAAAGGAGGCGGGGGACCTCTCTTGCGTCCTGACCGACGCCCAAGGGCGGGTCATCGCGCAGGGGCAGGACACGCCCGTCCACCTGGGCGTCATGGCCTTCACGGTGAAGGAGTTTCTCAAGGTCGTCTCCCCGGAAGACCTGCGTCCCGGCGACGTGTACCTGACGAACCTGCCCGAGATCGGCGGCAACCACCTGCCCGACGTCAAGGCGATCCGGCCGGTGTTTTACGACGGAGCGCTGTCCGCCTTCGCCGTCTGTCTCGCCCACTGGCCGGACACCGGCGGGGCGCTGCCCGGAAGCTACGTTCCGGACGCCACGGAGACCTACCAGGAGGGGCTGCGAATCCCCCCGGTCAAGATATTTGCGGCGGACCGTCCCGTTCGGGAGACGCTGGATTTCATTCTGGAGAACGTTCGGGACCGGGAAGAGCGGGAGGGCGACATCCTCGGGCAATACGCCGGCCAGACCGTGGCGGAATCGCGCCTGTTCGACATCTTCGGCCAGTGGGGGCGCGAAACGACCCTGGCGGCCTTCGAGCGGATGCAGGAGGAATCTGAGACCCGGATGCGGCGGGAGATCGCCGCCATCCCGGACGGGGTGTACGAGGCGGAGGAATTCATGGACAGCATGGAGGAAGGGGGGGCGCCGCTGCCCATCCGTCTGACCATTCGCATCGAGGGGGACCGGGCGGCGTTCGACTTCACCGGCACGGCCCCCCCGGTCCCCTTCCCCATCAACACGACCCCCTTCATCGCGGCGGCGTCCGTCTTTTACAGCATGCGCGTCCTCGTGGGCCGGGGCATCCCCATGAACGACGGCTGCTGCCGGCCCCTCGCCGTCCACGCGCCGGAGAACACCCTGGTCAACCCGGGACGGGAGGCCCCCCGGGTGGGCGGGAACCATGAGACGTCTCAGGTGATCGTGGACGCCGTCTTCCGAGCGCTGGCCCCGGTCCTGCCCGACCGGCTCACCGCGGGCGGGCCGGCGACCTCGGGCCTCACGCTGTTCAGCGGAAAGAAGCCGGACGGCTCGACGTTCATCCTCTACGAAGTCCACGGCGGCGGCGCGGGCGCGGCCGCCCACCGGGACGGGAGCAACGCCACGCGGGTCCACATGAGCAACGTGATGAACACCCCCGTCGAGGTCCTCGAGACCGAGTATCCCATGCGGGTCGAGTTGTATGCGCTGCGGGACGGAAGCGCGGGGGCCGGGCGGAGACGGGGGGGCCTCGGCATCCGGCGGCGCTACCGGATGCTGGCCTCCGAAGCGCGCGTCACGACCATGCTCGAAAGGCGGCAGGTCCCGCCCTGGGGCGCGTTCGGCGGCGAGCCGGGCCAAACGTTCCGCGTCACCCTGAACCCCGGCCCCGGCGAGCGGCCGATCCGCGGAAAGGAAAGCCTCACGCTCACCGAGGGGGACATCGTCCTGATGGAGAGCTCCGGCGGCGGGGGATACGGACCGCCCGAGGAGGCGGAGGGCTCGCCCCCGAAGGAATGACGAACGGACTCCAATGACCTGTCTGGAGAAAGGGCCATGACGAACACGCCACCGTTTCAGACGCCGGACGCAATCCTCTCGGGCGCCGGGTCTTCTACGCAGATCGGACCCGAGGTCCTGAAGATCGGCATTCACAGACCGCTCGTCGTCACCGACCCCGGCGTCGCCGGGTCGGGAATCCTCGACCGCGTCGTCTCCGGCCTAGAAGAGGCCGGCCTGAAGGTCTCCACCTTCCGGGACGCCGCGGCCGATCCGCCCGTCGGCGTCGTCCAGGCGGCGGCGGAGGCCTACCGGGAATCCGGCTCGGACGGCTTCATCGGACTGGGCGGAGGGAGCTCGATCGACGCGGCGAAGGCCGCCGCTGTCGTCGCGGCGAACGGCGGAACGGCCGTGGATTATGAAGGACCGCGGGAAGCCTACCCGGTCTCCCCGCCTTCCCTCGTCGCCATCCCGACCACCGCCGGAACGGGGAGCGAGGTGGGCGCGGCCGCGGTCATCACCGACCCGAAGCGTCGAAACAAGTTCGTCGTGATCTGTCCGGCCATCCGCCCCCGACTGGCCGTCCTGGACCCGGAGGTTCTGGCCGGCCTGCCCCCGACGGTGGCGGCTCACTCCACCCTGGACGCCCTGAGCCATATCGTCGAGTCCTATGTCTCCAATGGGCGGACCCTGATGACCGAGACGCTCGCTTTGGGCGCAGCGGGCCGATGGGCCGACGGACTCCACCGATACCTGAAGGATCGGAGCGATCCCGGCGCGTCGGAAACCATGATCTTTGCCAGCTGCATGGCGGGGATGTCCATGTCGAACGCCGGCCTCGGTCTCGTCCATGCCCTGGCCCACCCGTTCGGGGCCATGACACAGATCCCCCATGGCGCGGCGTGCGCCATGTTCATGCCCCACGTGATCCGGTTCAACGCGTCGGCGGTCGAGAAGGATTACGCGCTTCTGGCGGAGGTGCTGGCCCCCGCCCTTTGGTCTGAAGGGGACCGGCCTCAAAAGATGACGGCCGAGGCCCTGGCGGACGCCATCGCGCGCTTGGCGGATCAAGCCGGGGCGCCGCGCAGGCTCTCGGAGATCGAGCGCTCGGCGGTCCTGCCCGAGAACATCCTGGAGACCATCCTCAACAGCTTCCAGCGCCGGACGAATCCCCGCCCGGTGGACCGGGAGGACGTTGAGCGAATCTGGCAGGAAGTCCAATGAGACAGGGGACGAACGGGCGAGTGAGGCATGATCGCCCGTTCTCCGCGCACCCGACTTCTTAAGAAGGGGCGCCACTGGCGGCTCGTCCGCTAGTGCCTCCAATTGTATCGCTAAACCAGAAAAGGCGGCACTGGCAGGCAAGCTGCCAGTGGCACACGATGTTCAGATTGCCAACCCGCTGACAATGACACCCAATGGGACATCGGAATCATCTGAGATCGATTGAGAAAAGGAGAGATCGATGAGCCTGAAAGGGAAAACCGCCGTCATCACGGGCGCCGCGATGGGGATCGGGAAGGGGGCGGCCGTCCGCTTCGCCCGGGCGGGGGCGGGCCTGACGCTCATCGACCTCGACGGGGAGGCCCTGTCGGGCGTGGAGGAGGAATGCCGCGGCCTGGGCGCGGACGTGATCGCCGCGGTCCACGACGCGTCCGACCCCGCCGCCATGGACGCCTTCGTGTCCCGGACGGTCGAGCGTTTCGGGGGGATTGACGTCCTCGTCGTTCCCCACATCCAGCGGCTGACCAGGCCGTTCCTGGAGGTGGAGATCGAGGAGTTCCGCCGCGCCCTCGAGGTCAACGTCACGTCCTACTACTTCCTGACGCAGAAGGCCGTCCCCCACATGGAGGCGCGCGGCGGCGGCGCGGTGATCTACATCTCCTCCCAGCTCGGTTTCGTGGGCGCCGCCAAGCTCTCGGCCTATTGCCTCGCCAAAGGAGCGGTTGTGAACATGACCCGGGCGCTGGCGTTCGAGCTGGCCGAGAAGAACATCCGGGTCAACTCCGTCGCCCCCGGCCCCACCGACACGGAGGGCCTGGCGGGCACCTACCACGCGAACCCCGCCATGCTGGAAACCCGCTTGGCCGACGTCCCGATGGGCCGCCTCGGCAGGCCGGAAGAGATCGCCGAAGCCATTCTCTTTCTCGCGAGCGACGCCTCCAGCTACGTCACCGGCCACAACCTCGTCGCGGACGGGGGATTTCTCGTGCACTGAGGATCAGCCGACCCACCACCCCTCGGGACTT
>JASLXW010000078.1 GCA_030740135.1 Nitrospinota bacterium | reverse complement strand
CGGGTCCAGGAGCTTGGAGGGCTGAAGCCGGTCGATCCAGGTCTCGAACAGCTCGTCCCGGGAGACGTTGAAGGCGTCCTCGACCATCCGGACGTGGCGGTGGGTGCCGTCCACCACAACGTCGAAAGGCGGCGCCACGTGCCAATCCGGGTGGGAGGAGTGGGCGTTCCAGAACATGCACGCCTTGTCGGAGCCGTCCTCCATCAGCTTTTTGCTGACGGCGCCGATTTCGAACTGGACGTCCGAGGGTTTGTCCACGTGGAGCATGCGGCCGCGCTCGTCCAGATAGGACATGTAATCCCGCAGGGACTGAAAGGGCCAGTTCGGACGGGTGTCCGGCCTGATGTCGAAGGGCCGCTTGCGAGCTGTGGTCATCTCAATACGTTCTCCCATTCACCGATGGCTGAATCTGAAAGGCGCCGAAAGTCCATTTTCACATGGGCCGTCGGCCCGTTTCGGATATGAATCCGGCGCGATTGCGATGGATGTGGGAGAGCGTTGCGGGCCGGTTGCCCCCCCGCAACCTGCTAGTGCTCGGGCTCCAGGACGATCTTTCCGAAGACCTGACGCGACTCCATGAGCCGGTGGGCCTCGGCGGCTTCTCGCAACGGGAATTTCCGGTCGATGACCGGTTTCAGCTTGCCGGCCTCGAGCAAGTTGATGATCGTGGCCAGCTCGTACATGGTCCCGTGGTTCGAGCCGATGATGGTCAGTTGTTTGTGGAAGATGTGGGCCGCGTTGGTGGTCACCTCGTAACCGGACGAGGCGCCGCATGTCACGAGCCGGCCCATTCGGGTCAGGCTGCGGATACTGTCCTCCCACGTGTCCTTGCCGATGTGCTCGAAAACTACGTCCACGCCGCGCTTTCCGGTGAGCTTCATCACATCTTCGCGGAAGTTCTGCTCCTTGTAGTTGATCATGTGGTCCGCGCCGAGCTCGAGCGCCCGCCGGCATTTCTCGTCGCTGCCGGCCGTTCCGATGACCCGCAGGCCCGTCAGCTTGGCGATCTGCACCGCGGCCACGCCGATGCCGCTCCCCGCCGCGTGGATGAGGATGTCCTCGCCCGCCCGGATCCCGGCGCGCGCCAGCATGTGCCAGGAGGTCAGGAACGTGATGTTGATGGCGGCGCACTCGGCGAAATCGAGCCCCTGGTACAAAGGCACAAGATTTTCGGCCCGGCCGGTCCAGTACTGGGCGTAGCCCCCCCACAGGGCGGAGCCGTAATACTTGTAGTTCCGGCAGCAGTTCGGCTCCCCCTTCCAGCAGGTCTCGCAGTTCCCGCAATGGACGGTGGCGTAGACCACCACCGGGTCCCCCGGCTTGACATGGGTCACCTCCGCGCCGACCTCGACGACCTCGCCCGTGATGTCGCCGCCCAGGATGTGGGGCAGGGTCTTGTTGGGGCGGTACTCGCCGTTGCGGCCGATGATGTCGAACCAGTTGAGGGACGTGGCCCGGACCTTGAGCATGGCGTCGCGCGGACCGACCGGCAGGGGGTCGATGTCCTCATATTTCAGGACCTCGGGCGGTCCGTATTCGTGATAAAGGGCGGCCTTCATGGATGTCCTTTCGGTTGTTGAATTCCCCGCCGTCCGTCAGAACGCCGCGATTTCCTCCGACAACGTATCCGTGACGAACAGGTGTCCGGACTTGTGGGTGATCATGAACTCGACCTTGGACGCCAGGGCGACGGCCTGGGGCGTGACCCCGCACGCCCAGAAGACGGGGACCTCATCGGGTTGCACCTCCACCCGGCCGGTCCCGAAGCTGACGTTGTCCAGGTCGTCGATGCCGATGGCCGACGGATCGCCGATGTGGACCGGGGCGCCGTGGGTCGCCGGAAAGCGCGAGGTCACCTGGACGGCGCGGACGACCTGGTCTTGGCGGATCGACCGCATGCTCACCGCCAGCGGTCCGAAGAACCGGCCCGCCGGAACGCACGGGACGTCCGTTACGTAGACACAGGAGGGTTTCTCTCCCTCGTGGTGCTTGAAGTTGACGTTGGCGTTCAGGAGCGCCGTCTCGAAAGAGAAGCTGCACCCGATGAGGAATCCGACCAGATCGTCCCGCCAGTAATCCGTGATGTCCTCCACCTCGGCCGTCAGCTTGCCCCGTTCGTATACGCTGTATCCGGGGAGATCCGTCCGCAAATCGGCGTCCTTGGCCACTCGCTTCACGATGGGTGATCCCGGGTCGGTCACCTCGACGATGGGGCAGGGTTTCGGGTTCCGCACGCAGAACAGCAGGAAGTCGAACGCTGCCTCCCGCGGCAGGATGGCCAGGTTGGCCTGGGCGTACCCTCCCGCCAAGTCCTGCGTCGTCCGGGTCCATTTTCTCTCCCGGACAAGCGCCCGGATTTCACGCGGGTGCAACCCCGACAGGTCTTCTTTGGACAGCGTTGCGGTGGTCATCCGTCTTTCTCCGGAATCAGGTCCGCCGAGCCGTGTTCGCCTCCCGGGTTCGCCTACAGCGCGGCGATCTCCTCCGACAGCATATCCGTAATGAGCAGGTGGCCCGACTGATGGGTGATCAGAAGGTCGAGCTTGGATTTCATGGCGGCCGCGTGGGCCGTGAAGGCGCAACCCCAGAATACGGGGACTTCATCCGGCCGGACTTCGATCCGGTCTGTGTTGTAGCACACGTCATCCAGGTCGTCGATCCCGATCGCCGACGGATCGCCGATGTGGACCGGCGCCCCGTGTGTCGCCGGGAAGCGCGATGTGACCTGAACGGCGCGGACCACCTGGTCGCGGCGGATCGGTCGCATGCTGACCATCATGGGACCGGAGAACCGGCCGGCCGGCGTACAGGGAACGCGCGTCGCGTAAACGGGGGCGATCTTCTTTTCCTCGATATGGCGAAGCGAAACGTTCGCGTCGAGCAGGGCGGTCTCGAAGGAGTAGCTGCAACCAAGGAGGAACCCCACCAAGTCGTCGCGCCAGTGCTCGCTGATGTCATCCGTCTCATCGACCGGCTCGCCATGCCGGTAAACGCGGTACCTTCCGAGATCCGTCCTCAGGTCCGCGTCCCGGGCGGCCCGCTTGACCCATGGAGAGCCCGGGTCGGTCACCTCGATGATGGGGCAGGGAACCGGGTTCCGCAGGCAGAACGTTAGGAAGTCGAACGCCGCGTCCTGCGGGATGACGGTCAGGTTGGCCATGGCGTAGCCCGGGGCCAGGCCCTCCGCCCTTTCCGTCCAACGGCCGTCCCGGATCCGGGCGCGGATTTCCCGCGGGCTCAGGCCCGAGAGGGCTTCCTTCGAAATGGTTCCGGTCGTCACGGGTGTTCTCGGAATCCGAGTGCGGCCGGCGCGTCTCAATCGGCGGCGATCAGAGCGCGGCGATCTCCTCGGACAGCGTATCCGTAATGAACAGGTGGCCCGCCTTGTGCGCAATCATGAAGTCGAGCCCGGCCTTCATCGCCGCTGCCTGGGGCGTGCAGCCGCAGCCCCAGAAGAGGGGGACCTCGCCAGGTCCGATTTCCACGCGGCCCGTTTCGAAGTCAACGTCGTCCAGGTCGTCGATTCCGATGACCGAGGGGTCGCCGATGTGCACCGGGGCGCCGTGCGTGGCCGGAAACCGGGAGGTCACCTGGATGGCGCGGACGACCTGTTCGCGGCGGATCGGCCGCATGCTGACGACCATCGGCCCCTCGAAGCGGCCCGCCGGCTCGCACGGCACGTTTGTCGTGTAGACGGAGACAATCTTGTCCTCCTCCAAGTGGCGGAGGGGGATGTTGGCGTTGAGCAGGGCGGTCTCGAAGGAGTAGCTGCAACCGATGAGGAAGCCCACCAGGTCGTCCCGCCAGTAGTCCGTGATGTCCTCCGGCTCGTCCACGCACGCGCCGCCCTCGTAGACACAGTACCGGGCGAGATCCGTCCTCAGGTCGGCGTCCCGGGCCACCAGGCGGACGAGGGGAGATCCCGGATCGGTGACTTCGACGATGGGGCAGGGCTTGGGGTTCCTCTGGCAGAAGAGCAAAAAGTCGAACGCCGCCTCCTGCGGGACGATGACCAGGTTCGCCTGGGCGCACCCCCGCGCGAGGCCCTCCGTGCCGCCCGTCCATCTCCGCTCGCGGGTGAGGGCGCGGATCTCGCCGGGGCTCAGATCGAGCAGGTCTTCCTTGGCAACGGCCGCGGTGGTCATGAGACTTCCCTCCTCGGGTCAGAGGTCCAGGATCTTCGCGGGATTGACGCACATCATCGTGCGCAGCTCTTCCCGGGTGACCCCTTTCTCATAGAACGATTGGGCGAGGATACGCAAGCCGTCGGCGGGCAGGGGGTTGTGGCGCTGGCCGCCGTCGGAGATCAGGATGAAGTGGTCCGCGCCGATCTCCGCGATCCCTTCGCGCATCAAGTCCAGCGTCTGGCCCGGTTGCGCCCAGAAGGGCGAGATCCCGCAGTACTCGAGCTCTGCGAACACGCCGTCCAGGGCCGTCAGGGATTTCACCCGGTCGTGCGTCATCGCCGGGATCTTGAAATAGACGTGCTGGAGGATGATCCGCTTGACCCCGCGCTCCACGGCCGCCCGGACGAGGACGTCCACGTGCTCCGCGCTGAAGTGCCCGGTCGCCAGGGCGGCGCTGTTGTCCTGGGCGAGAACGTCCAGGACGTCCTGACACTCCTGTGTCAGCCTGCCGTCCTCCCGGACGATCGAGATGGGCTCGACGGGGCGGGAATCGCTCTTTTGGGTGTTGTAACCGCCCGTGAAACCGTACGTCCGCGCGTGGAAGTCGGCGTCCACGGTGGGCATCCAGATGATCTTGGCGCCCAGCCGGACGGAGACCTCCGCCGCCGCGGGGTTCATGCCGCCGGTGTGCCGGTTGAGGACCAACCCGCCGTACACGTCGATGGATTCGAAGCGCTGGCCCACGTTGTAGGCGCGGCCGACAGTGGACTCGAAGTGGCCCTTCAGGACGACGGCCCGCATCCGGCATTCTTCGGCCCGCTGGACGACGCCGCGGTCGTCCGTGGCCCGGGGGATCAGGTCCGGGTGAGGATGGAAGTGGATATCGATCGCGTCTTCCAGATCAATGACATCGGGCTGCATCGTTTTCATGCTTACGCTCGCTCGACTTCGGAAAGATTAGGCCCCGTTTCTCGCGACGATGGCGGAGAGGGGGGCGGTTCAATCCTTATGGGACGTCCGCGTCCGCTTCGCGGGGGGAGAGCCGGCAGGCTTGCGCATCCGACCCGGGAGCCGACGTCCGGTTGATTTTTGCCTTTAGGATAGCATGTTTCGCTTCCGTGCGTTTCCCGGAGGCGGGTTACGTGATGACCTCCCAGCCGGCCTGGAACTTGTCGAGTTGTTCGACCGTGTAATCGTCCAGGGGGTGGTCTCTATCCGGGATCTCGACCTCCTTCTCCTCGCCGCACAAGGCCGTCGAGAAATACCGCTGGCCGGTGTCGTTCGTCATGCAGACGATGTAGCCGAGCTCGGGGTGCTTGCGCGCGAGTTTCAGGGCCGCCGCCACGTTGCTTCCGGAGGAGATGCCGCAGAAGATCCCCTCCTCGCGGGCCAGCCGCCTGGCCATTTCGACCGCTTCGTCGGTGTGGGTTGTGACGATCCCCGTCACGTGCTCGAGGTGCAGGTTCCGGGGGACGAGGCCGTCGCCGATGCCCTCGATGCCGTGGGAGCCCCATTTCCTTGCGGAGAGCATCGGGCATTCTTCGGGCTCGACGGCCCAGAGCTGAACGCTTGAATTCTGTTCCCGGAGGTGCTTGGCGATGCCGGTGATGCCGCCTCCGCTGCCCTGTGTTCCGACCAGGGCCTCGATCTTTCCTTCGGTCTGCTCCCAGATCTCCGGCCCGGTCGTGATGTAGTGCGCCATGACGTTGTCGTTGTTGTCGAACTGGTTGGGGATCCAGTACCGGTCCGGGTCTTCCGCCTTGATCTCGAAGGCCTTCTCCAGGGCCAGGTCCACGTCGCTCTCCCCGCCCGGCGTGAAGACGAGCTCGGCCCCGTAGGCCCGCATCAGCTTCTTGCGCTCGTCGCTCATGCCGACGGGCATGGTGATGATGCAATCGTAGCCCAGCAGCGTGGCCACCCAGGCGCAAGCCGTGCCGGCGTTTCCGGTCGAGCACTCCAGGATGGTCATCCCGGGCTTCAGGTCGCCGCGCGAGACGGCCTCGGTGATCATGTTGTAGTAGATGCGGTCCTTCAGGCTGCCGGTCGGACTGAACCACTCGATTTTGCAATAGATGTCCGCGTTCACCTCGGCGGGGATCTTGTTCAGCCGGACGAGGGGGGTGTTCCCGATGGCGTCGAACATGGAGTCGCACGCCCGCTTGCGGGAATCCCAGGGGTTTCGCTCGATCATCCTCTTTTCACTCCTCCAGTCGATGGACTGTTCAGTCGGTGGACCGTTCGATCAATGGACGGTTGAATGATTCCACTCACATCTCCAGTTTCGCGGCGATGTCCTCGATGTCGGGCTCGACCAGAATGGGGGAGGTCTCGACCGCCTTCATGGCCGAATCGACGTCCTTCAGCCCGTGTCCGGTCACCAGGGCCACGACCCGCTCGTCCGGGTCGAGCGCGTCCGCCTCCTTCATCTTGATCACCCCCGCCAGGGCGGTCACGCCGGCCGGCTCGCCGAAGACCCCCGTCGCCCGGGCCATCCGCCGCTGGGCCGCGAGGATCTCCTCGTCCGAGACGCCGATGTAGCGTCCGCCGGTCGTGCGCGCGGCCCGAAGGGCCTTGACCCAGTCCCGGGGGTGGCCCACGCAGATGCTGTCGGCGATCGTATCGGCCTCCTTCGGCCGAATCTCCTCCCACCCCTTCTCGAAGGCCTCGAGGAGCACGCCCGATCCTTCCGCCTGGACGCCGATGAGCTGGGGGGCCTTGTCGATGAACCCCAGGCGGTGGAAGTCCAGGAACCCTTTATGCAAACCGCCGAAGATGCAGCCGTCGCCCACCGCGCAGAACACCTTGTCCGGCGCCCGCCAGTCGAGCTGCTCGCAGATCTCCAGCGCCGCCGTCTTCTTCCCTTCGCTCAGGAAGGGGTTAATGGCCGTGTTCCGGCTGTACCAGCCCCAGCGCTCGCCGGCCTCCCAGCAGAGCCCGAAGCACTGGTCGTAGCTCCCCCGGACCATGATGACCGTGGCGCCGTACACGAGCAACTGGGCGACCTTGGCCTTGGGGGCCCTTTCGGGGACGAAGATGTAGGGTTTGATCCCCATATAGGCTGAAACGCACGACATGGACGTCGCCGCGTTTCCCGTCGAGGCCCCGGCCACGACGTCCCGGCCGAGCTCCCGCGCCCGGACGGCCGCCATGACGCTCGCCCGGTCCTTGAGCGAGGCCGAAGGGTTGCATGTGTCGTCCTTGAGCCAGAGATGGTTCAATCCAAGCTGCCGCTCCAAGCGGTCCGCCCGGTAGAGCGGCGTCCAGCCGATCCGCAGGGGCGGGACGAACTCCCGCCGCGTCACCGGGAGGATTTCCCAGTATCGCCAATGGGAGAACTCGCCGGCGGCCTTCAGATCGTCGCGGCTGAACCGGGAGCGGATTCCATCATAGTCGTAAACGACATCCAGCGTTCCCTTGTCCAGACCGCAGTCCGGACAGACGTACAGGATTTCTTCAACGTCGTATTTCCTGCCGCATGACACGCAGGCCAAGTGGTCGATTTTCTTCATTCGGCCTTGCTCAGGGGCGGGCACATTTCCAGGGCGGCCGGACGGCCGCGCATGGGTGTTTTACATGTTCCAAAGGCGGGCCGTAACTCTGTATCAACCAGTGAATCCCGGGAGCCGACCTGATTTGGAAATTGATCAGAAGCGGTGCGAAAATCCACGCGCGTGTTCTTCACTGCTGAATGTAAGGGGCATTCTACTCAGACGCGGATCGGAATGTCAAAGGGAGGGCTCAGTTCAGTTGTCCCCGGTTTTCAGCCCTTGAAGAAACGAAGCCCCGGAGGATCAATCGTGATTCATGCCTTGACGAGCGATCCCATGAACCTTGGTAGCCCGCCGCCATTCCGCACCCCCCGATTGTCATTCCCGCGCAGGCGGGAACCCGGAAGTGCTTCAGATTCGGTCCCAATGAACCCGACCCCCGGCTACGCCGCCGGCCTTTCTCCCTCTCGTATACTTCTCAACTCAATGATACGTGGGCAGGAAGATGGACCCGCAGATCAGAACGCTGGATTCCCGCCTGCGCGGGAATGACGGTTCGGGGTGGATGTTGGACGGCGCCTGTTCTCACGAACGATAGCCGGCGCCGCACGGCCGACGAAGACTGTAAGCGTGAAAATATGAGAAAGGAAAATCAATCCGTGACGTCATGACTGCGATGACGAAGCGCCGATCTCCTCAAGCCGCGCTCTCAGTTCTTGCTCCCGGGCTTGAGCGGCCTCCGGGGGGAGTGCGTCAGGGGCGATCGCGAGGGCCTCAGTGAAGTAGGTTCCGGCCACTTCCGTGGAGCTTAGCTCCATCGCTTTATCACCGGCCAGGATCAGGAATTCGAAGGCTTTATCGGTCCGGTCGCCGTTCTTGTAGTGATAGGCCAGAAACTCAAGGTGTTCTTCCAGGTTGTCGCGCTTGAGGTCTTCGATGGCGCGGCGGCAACCCGGGTATGAAGTTCACGGCGTCGTCCGAGCAGGAGGCTGTTGTAGGCCACGCTCTGGGTCAGGGCGTTCTTGAACATGTATTCCAACTCCGGGAAGAGGTCCTTCTCGGTGATCAGCCCCGACTGCTGGAGGGCCTGGAGCGCCGAGCTCAGCTCGTAGCCCGACTCGACAATCCTCTCGAGGATGGCGAAGGCGAATTCGCGGCCGATGACGGCGGCCCATTGGAGGGTCCGCTTCGGAGAATCGTCCAGTCGGTCGATGCGGGCCATGATCACATCCTGCACGGTAGAGGGCACGTGGGCCTTCGCTCCCTGGCCCACCAACCGGCAAACGTCCCCTTCAACGCGAATCCAACGGGCCTCCAGCAACTCCCGGATGAGCTCCTCCAGGAAGAACGGGTTCCCTTCGGACTTGCTCTGCACAAGCTCCTTCACCTCCTGGGCCACCCCCTGGACCCCCAGCGCGCGTTGGAGAATCTCCTCGCCCTCCGCGGGAGAGAACGGGTCGACGGGGATGCGCAGGTGGTGGGAGCTCTTCCCCCAAGGGGGCCAGTATTCCGGCCGATGGAGGGCCAAAATCATAATCCGGTTCTTGGGCGCGCTCGAGCTCAAGTAGAGGAGGAACTGCTCTGAGGTGTGGTCGATCCAGTGGATGTCTTCCAGGATGACCACGACGGGCTTCTGCAGGCTCTCGCCAATGAGCATGGCCTTAAGCCCATCGAAGGAGTGTTGCCGGCGCTCCTCCGGGCTGACGCCCCGGAGCAGGTCGTCCTTCACCCGGATGGAGATGATGTTGCTGAGGTAAGCAATGACATACTCAAGCCTTTTTGTGATGTCCAACTCTTCGTGGTGACCCCACGAAACCCATTGGCTTCAGGCGGAGGTCATTTTCTGCCGAACCTTGGTTTCGTCATCACCTTCCTCAGATCCAGCAGTATTTTTTGATGATCTGCGCCAGGGGGAGGTAGGGGGTGGCCTGGCCGTAGGAGGGGCAATAGGCCTCGAAGAGGGTGATGTCCTCACTGCGGAGGCACTCTTTGAACTCATACGCCAGGCGGGATTTGCCGACGCCCGCCTCGCCGACCAGCGAAACGAGCTGGCCGTGGCCGTCTTTCACCTTGGCGAATGCGGCCATCAGGTTCTCGATCTCGGCATCCCGGGCCACAAGAGGCGTGAGCCCGCGCCTCGCGGCGGCGTCCAAGCGAGAGTGCACGGCTTTGGGCTGGAGCGCCCGGTAGACGACCACCGGGGAGCTTCTCCCTTTCATCTGCACCGCGCCCAGGGGAGAGAAATCGAAGAAGTCCTTCGTCAGGTGGTAGGTGTGTTCGCTCACCAACACCGCGCCCGGCTCGGCGATTCCTTGCAGGCGGTCGGCCAGATTCGTGGCGTCCCCCATCGCCGTGTAGTCCATCCTCAGGTCGTCGCCGATTTTGCCCACCACCACGGCGCCCGTGTTGATGCCGATGCGCATCCGAAAGCTCACGCCCTGCTCGCTTCGGATCTCGTCCCAAAAGGCGCGCAATCCCTCTTGAATCGTCAGGGCTGCCCGGATGGCGCGCTGGGGCGCGTCCTCGCGCCGTCGCCGGTGAATTGGTTGATCGTCCCCTCGAAGCGGTGGATCTCCTTCGCCAGGATCTCGAAACACCTGTCCATGATGTGGTGGACCACTTCGGGGTCCAGGCCCTCCGAGATCCCCGTGAAGCCACAAGCGTCCGCGAACAGGACAGTCACCTGTTTGCGCTCGCCCTCGATGGCGCCGCGCGTGGTCAGCACCTCTTCGACGAGGTGTTTGGGGGTGTAGTTGGAGATCCTGCCGGCGAAGGCCTCTGCTCTTTCCCGCAGCGTTGAGGCTTCGGAGACATCGAGGGCGGAAGAATCGATCGAGCCCCCGCAGCGGTCACAAAAGTTCGCCCCCCGGCCGGATGGCATTGCCGCATTGGGAGCACGACCTCTCGAGCCGAGCGCCGCATTGCTCACAGAAAAGCGCTTGTTCTCGGTTTTCGTGGTGACAGGAAGGGCACTGCATCATCAACCCCCTTGGCAGTTAAGGGCCGCACCCGTCGGCCGATTCACAGGGGCAAAGGGGGGTCAAGTCTTCCGTTCATCAATCCTTTTTCCCTGATATCTTACGCTCCCTGCCCCGGCCACGGAGCGTTCAGGTCCCTGGAGCGGCGTATCATGTTATGAACCGGAATTTCCCATTTCAAATCCGGACAGACCCGTACCGGCCACTCGCTGCTCTTTTGCCCGATTAGACCCCTCTCTACCGGACCTGTCAACGGGAGTTCGGGCGCCGGAAAGCCTGACCTGAGCGGTATCCGCCATTGGAAAACCGTGTTGCGCCGCGGCCGCAAGCGCCGAAGCCCGAAAGGTTGCCATTTGCGTCCGGATGGGGGGATGGCGATCCCCTCGAATCGCCGTTGTCATTCCTGTCTGGAGATATTCCTCGACGGGCCGCTCAAGGCAGCCGGTCGTGGATCTCCCTGACCCATTGGGGGACCTTCCGGCCCGCCGCGCCGCAGACGCTCGCGATCATCGACCGGACGGCGCCGCAGGCCAGGCGGGCCTCTTCGACGGCGATGTCCGGCGCCCCGCTTGCGGCTGATTCCCCGCGGGCCTTTCCGACAATTCGCTGAAAGTCCCGGCCCGCCGCCTCCCGCGAGCCGGCGCCGTTTCCGGGCAGACCGGTCGCCCCCTCGAACCAGCGCTTGGCGAGTGAAACGTTTTTCAAGGTCCGCTTGCCTATCTCCGATCGGAGGTCCGTGAGTCTTTCCAACGCTTTCGCGAGCCTCCCGTCGTGAAGGTGTTCGCGGCAGTGCGCGATGGCCAGGTCCAGTAGCCGCTTGCGGACCTCATCCTTGAGCGGTTCGGCCGCCGCTTCGCGGTTCTCCGAATCCGGGAAGCCCCGCGCCTCCTCGACGGCCTTCATTACGGCGAGCAGCTTGTTCCACTCATCGCC
>JASLXW010000788.1 GCA_030740135.1 Nitrospinota bacterium | reverse complement strand
CTGCGCGGCATGGCGGACACGGTAAGAATCCTTTCCAACACGTATTATGTGTTCGAGAGAAATTAGGATTGACCGAAGCGCAGATCGGGAAGATAAAAGATCTGGAGTTTGAATATAAAAAAGTGAGAATTCAAGCCAAGGCCGATCATCAGATCGCACACATGGAACTCGAACGGGAAGTCCATTCCGGTAGAGTTGATGAAGCGAAGATTCGAGCCGCTGGAGCAAAAATTGTAGCCGCCAAAGCCAAGAAGATAATGGCTATGGTGGAGGCAAAAGTACAATTGCTGAACGTGTTGACGGCGGAACAACGAGAGAAAATGACCAAGAAGCACTCCAAACACTGAGTAAATAGAAAAGAAAACGGGGCGTGGCGCAGCCTGGCTAGCGTACCTGCTTTGGGAGCAGGGGGTCGGAGGTTCGAATCCTCTCGCCCCGACCAGTAAGATCAATGGGTTACGGTTTAGACCGTAGCCCATTTTTTGTTTGGGCTAGCGCTG
>JASLXW010000787.1 GCA_030740135.1 Nitrospinota bacterium | reverse complement strand
GTGGCGTTTGCCGCCCGCCAGGCCGATCGCTACATCAGCGATCGCTACCTGCCCGACAAGGCCATCGACGTGATCGACGAGACCGGCTCCCGGGTCCATCTGGCGCGCCTGAGCCCTCCCCCCGAGATTGGCCAGCTCGAAGCGGAGATTCAGGAGATCAACCGCCAGAAGGGCGAAGCGGCGGAGAAGCAGGACTTCGAAGAAGCGGCCCGCCTGCGCGACGATGCCACCTCCCGGGGCGAGGAGCTGAACCAGAAACGGCGGGCGTGGGAGGAAGAGGTGCGGGACGAGGTGGTGGAGGTGACCGAAGACGACATCGCCGAGGTCGTCTCCGGCATCACGGGGATCCCGGTGACCCGCCTGGCCAAGAGCGAGACCGACCGCCTGCTGGCTATGGAGGACGAGCTGAAGAAGACCGTGGTCGGCCAGGAGAAGGCCGTCGCGGCGATCTCGCGGGCCATCCGCCGCAGCCGGGCCGGACTCCAGAACCCCCGCCGTCCGA
>JASLXW010000786.1 GCA_030740135.1 Nitrospinota bacterium | reverse complement strand
GCCCCACCCCCCCCCCCCACCCCCCCCCCCCCACCCCACCCCCCACTCCCCCGCCCCCCCCCCGGGCCCGGGCCCATGTAATGTATATATGCATGTATATATGTATGGGTATATATAAACATGTATATATGTATGTATATATAATATATATATATATATATATAATATAATATAATATAATATAATATATAAATATGTTCAAAGTTGGAATTCTGAAAATATGCGCAACCAAGATAGCTCTACTCGCTAATAGCTTGGATATAGATATTGCATTTCAAGAAGAAGTTGGATTTCTGAACATATGCGCAACCAAGGTAGCTAGCTCTACTCGCTAAAAGCTTGATATAATATGATATAATATGATATATAATATGATATAATATGATATATAATGATATATAATATATATAATGATATAATATGATATAATATGATATAATATGATATATAATGATATATAATGATATAATATGATATAATATGATATATATATATATATATA
>JASLXW010000785.1 GCA_030740135.1 Nitrospinota bacterium | reverse complement strand
CCGTAGCTCAGATGGATAGAGCGACGGTTTCCTAAATCGTAGGTCAGAGGTTCGAATCCTCTCGGGCGTATTTATAACTTATTTTTTTATAACGTTTTCGTAAATATCAGGGTTTAGTCCTTGACACAAGTTTGCGTTACATAATAAAATATAAAATCCTATGGAAGCTACAAAACAGAGAATACGTAATTTTTTAAAGTTTTTTGCAGATAATAAGTTATGGATAGCCATTTGCTTTGCCGTCGCTGTCGCAGCCGGCGTACCCTCATATTTGTACCGGCAGAAGGGAGCTAATGATTTTAACGAAGTCTGGAGCCGGGTTTACCAGATTAACTACGAATTAGCAGTTGCTCAGAATGAGGGGCCTCAGGAAAAGACGGAAGCAATCGAAGGCGCCATTAATGAGTATACGTTTCTAAAGAATAAACTATCAACGACAGGTGCTACTCCCTGGCTGCTTTTAGAACTGGGCAATGCTCAATATAAGGCAGCAAAACTCGATGA
>JASLXW010000784.1 GCA_030740135.1 Nitrospinota bacterium | reverse complement strand
TACCGGGGCCGGTTTGAAGTTGGTGTTCCACCTGGTTGGGCGTCCGGTAGCCCAGGGTGGAATGCAGATAGTGCTCATTGAACCGCTCGACCCAGCGGCCCACCTCTTGAGCCACTTCGTGCTCGTCCTCCCACTCCCTCAGCCACAGCAACTCTTCCTTCATCGTCCGGATCGCCCGCTCGGTGTCGGCGTTGCCCTTGGGGTTGCCGTAGCTGGTGAAGGCCTGCCGGATTCCCAGGTGGTGGCAGGACCGCATGAACGCCACCGACGTCGGCTGGCTGCCGTTGTCAGACATCACAGATAAACCCTGCTCCATTGAGCCGGTGAGGGGAAACTGTCGCGTGACGGCCCCCTCCAAGGCTTCCAGCCAATGACGCGAAAGACACCGCCTCCCAGCAAAATGGCCCACGAACTTCTTGGTGCGCCAGTCCACCACCACGACCAGGTGCACCCAGCCCGAGCGCCGCGTCATCACCTTGGTCATGTCGATGCCCCACCACTCATT
>JASLXW010000783.1 GCA_030740135.1 Nitrospinota bacterium | reverse complement strand
AGCGTGACGTGGGAGACCGCGCCGATGCTGGGCAACGCCTCTCCTCTGAATCCCAGCGTGGATATAGAGCCGAGGTCCGACGGGTCCGACAGCTTGCTGGTGGCGAAACGCTGGAAAGCGAGCTCTACCTCGTCGCCCGGGATGCCGACGCCGTTGTCGGCAATCCTGATGAAGTCGATGCCGCCCTCGCGGATCTCGATCGAGACCTCCGTGGCGCCGGCGTCCAGTGAGTTCTCGATCAGCTCCTTGACGACCGACGCCGGCCGCTCGGTCACCTCGCCCGCGGCGATCTTGGACGAGAGGTCTGGTGGAAGCACGTGGATGGGCATGCGAGGTCGCTAACGTAAGCGGTGTGTGTGCGGTGCTGGAGAATGAGTCTGTGAGGCGGTGGGCATCCGTATGCTATGGTAGCAGTTGGGATTCCTGGGGGCTACAACGCCGCAGCCCCCGAGAATCCCTACTCCGTTCGCCCTTCGATACGCCCCGATGCCCCATCAGGGCGTATCG
>JASLXW010000782.1 GCA_030740135.1 Nitrospinota bacterium | reverse complement strand
CCATGTTTCAATCCCCAGTTCCAACATGCATTTATAGTCCTTATGAAAATGGCTTTGGTATTAGGATTAGATGGAAGTGAATTGCCTTGAAGATATGAATTAATTACATATTCATAGAGTTCTTGAGTGCTTTTTGCCCTATTGTTTGTTTTTAAGAACCGTTTTGCCAAGGCGGGGAAGTCTAGGTTCAGAGTTTCTGTTCTTACTCCAGACAGTTCTAATAAAAGTTGAGACTCAACATGTGGTTTAAGGTGTTTTGCTACTCTTATATCAGATGTCTTAAGGCTTTTTGACTTTCTTTTAGAGTTATAGGTACATGATATATACCAAACACCGTTGTTCTTGTATAGTGATGCCATAATATCCTCCTGGATTTATGGCTCTAAATACTACAGATGTGCTACTAGGCTGTTGGTTCAAGACGGTATTAAACCTGCTTTGGGAGCAGGGGGTCGGAGGTTCAAATCCTCTCACCCCGACACCACTTTTCTCTGACGAAAAGCCCTCG
>JASLXW010000781.1 GCA_030740135.1 Nitrospinota bacterium | reverse complement strand
CGAGGGCTTTTCGTCAGAGACAACTGGTGTCGGGGTGAGAGGATTTGAACCTCCGACCCCCTGCTCCCAAAGCAGGTGCGCTACCGTCGGTGGTAGCCTAAATGCAAGTATATATGTAGCAGAAACCACCCTTTTCGACACAGGCAAAGTTTACGCCGAAACACCTCGATTAACCCATAAAAACCGTTCCAAAACTCATCCCAAAATCAAAATCCTAATATTGAACAACTTTACCGTTTTTGACACAATAGAAAGGAGTCAATTATGTATATCGGTTATTCCCGTGTATCCACATCAGACCAGAACCCTGACCTGCAGTTGGATGCCCTCAAAAAAGAAGAATGCCACCAAATCTTCAGCGATACTGCCAGCGGTGCCAGGACAGACCGCCCTGGACTGGATGAAGCCCTGGCATTTCTTCGTGGAGGAGATACGCTGGTCGTATGGAAACTGGACCGGCTTGGCAGGTCACTCAAACACCTGATCGAAGTAGTAAATACTTTAAAAGAA
>JASLXW010000780.1 GCA_030740135.1 Nitrospinota bacterium | reverse complement strand
AGGGGAGAATTATTTGAAAAACGAGGGTCAAAACGTCGCGCACTCTCGCTGTAACACCTTGATCCCCGTTGTAGGGTAAACATATGAAAAGGGGAATCAGAACGTCACGCACTTTCACTGTTACATCGTGATCCCCGTTGTAGGGAAAAATCCTTTGAAGGGACTTGTACTAGATATTCCGCGAAAATCATTAATTCCCTTGGAAAATCAAAAGGGGATACAAAGGGAATACGCGGCGCGCGAAGCGCGCCGCGGAAAAATTTTGGGTTTTTGCACCCCCAAAATCGTGATTTTTAGGGGAAATCCGGATTTTCGCGCCGCGGAAAGAGGGGGGGGGTTCCGGTTCCGGAAATGGAGCAAAAAAAACCCCCCCCTAGGGTCGGCGGCCGAAAACCTCTGCATAATAAATTGTTAGTTAGCAATTTATTGATAAACCCTTATAATAAGCCAAATAAATGTTACCCCTTGGAGGTGTATGGATGTAGGTTAATGAATTGTTAGGGGTAACAAT
>JASLXW010000077.1 GCA_030740135.1 Nitrospinota bacterium | reverse complement strand
TTCCACCGACTTAACACCCAGTGGGAGAAAAACCCTCTCTGGACTTCTACACAAAACTCGTGAAATTACCGAGCGGCCGAGATGAGCGTCAAGGGCTCAGGGCAACGGTCCGGCAGACGCGCCGAGTCGGCGAATCCTTGACAAGCCCGGGATTGAGGGCTAGATTTTCAATCCAGACATGCATGGGGAATCTTTGCGATTATTCCGCGAATCCCCGGTTGTTTGAGTTTTTCGATGCGCCCGTAGCTCAGGTGGAAAGAGCAACGGACTTCTAATCCGTAGGTCAGAGGTTCAAGTCCTCTCGGGCGTACCAAATAGAAACGCGCCCGTGGTGAGCGTAGCTCAGCCGGTTAGAGCACTGGGTTGTGGTCCCAGGGGTCGAGGGTTCGAATCCCTTCGCTCACCCCAAGACTTGTTTTTCGATGGGCGCCCGTAGCTCAACTGGATAGAGCAACGGACTTCGGATCCGTAGGTCAGAGGTTCGAATCCTCTCGGGCGCGCCAGACATCGTGGGCCGCTAGCTCAATTGGCAGAGCAACGGACTCTTAATCCGTGGGTTCGGGGTTCGATTCCCTGGCGGCTCACCAAATCCTCCTCCTCCGGCGCCTTTCCATTCGGAAGGGTCGAGGCGTTGACAGGCGAGGGTGGCGGAATGGCAGACGCGCTAGACTTAGGATCTAGTGCCTTCGGGCGTGGGGGTTCGAATCCCCCCTCTCGCACCAGGGCTCGCGCTTTCCCGGGGGCCGGGTGCGGTTCGCCGGATGGGGCGGACGATACGGCCCGGGCCGCCGCTTTGCCGGTGTACGTTTCTTGACTTCTTCGACTTCCTCCGCATCCGGAACCTCAATGCGCGTAAACGTTGAAGAGATCGACACCTGCACCAGGGAACTCTCGATTGAGGTGCCTGGAGAAGAGGTCAACCGGGCCTTTGAACGGGCGTACGGCCGGCTCCGCAAAAGTGTGCGCATTCCCGGTTTCCGCAAGGGAAAGATCCCGCAGAGCATCCTGGAGCGGCACTACCATGACACGGTCGAGCGGGACGTCCTGGAAACCCTGATCCCCGAATCCTATGCCACCGCCCTGGAGGAAAACGCCCTCGAAGCGGTGGGACAACCCAAGGTGGACGCTGTAGAGATGAACGACCGGGAAGCCCTCCGGTTCAAGGCCACCATCGAGGTCATCCCGCCTTTTGACGTCCCTTCCTATGATAACCGGGAGTTCACGAAGCCTGTGCCGCGCGTCCAGGACGAAGACGTGGCGCACATGCTCGAACACCTCAAAGAACAGAACGCCCAGCTCGAGAGCGCGGAAGACCGCCCGGTCCAAGAGGGGGATTACGTCGTCCTGGACGTCACCGGGACCGTGGACGGCGTGGAGCGCGATGACCTTGAATCCCAAGGTCAGGTCTTCCGCGTAGGGCAGGGTGCCCTCCTGCCCGAGTTGGAAGAGGCGCTTCCGGGCGCGATCGTCGATGAGACCCGCAGGGTGGAAGCCGTCATTCCCGATGAGCACCGGAACCCTGAGCTTGCCGGGAAAACGACCCATTTCGGCGTAACCGTGCGGGAGATCAAAATCCCGGTCTATCCGGATTTGAATGACGAATTCGCGCGGACTTTGGGCGAGTACCATTCATTAGAGGACCTCCGGGCCGCCGTCCGTGAAGACCTGGAGAAAAACGCCGAAGCGCAGGGGTTGTCGGCTCTCAAGGAGTCCATCCTGGACGCCCTGATCGAAGATCTCCAATTCGAGATCCCGCAAGGCCTTCTGAAGGCGGAGTGCGACGCCCTGATCCGGCAAATCCTCGGCATGGTTCCCCAGGAAGACCGGAAAAAGCTGGACACCGAGAAGCTCGCGGCCGAGTTGGACCCCCAGGCCCGCCGGAACATCCGCCAACGAATCCTGATGGACCGGATTGCCGAAGAGATCGACACCCGGGTCACGGCCTCACAGGTGGAGGCCGAGGTGCGCCGGATGGCGGAACAGAGCGGAGAGCCGTACGCGGAATTCCGCTCGATCCTGGAAAACCGGAACGGATTGGCCGGAATCGAAGCGGAGCTTCGCCGGGGCAAAGCGCTTGACTACATCATTGAAAAGTCTCGCGTTAGCGTGATCGAAGACGAACGAAGCGTCCTGGCCGGACATCAACACGACCATGACGCGGACGAAGAGGAACCCTCATGACCGGCCGCGTCGCCGGAGGAGAAGCAGCCTTGGAACACGCTCACCTGGTCCCCATGGTGGTCGAGCAGACCAACCGCGGCGAACGGGCCTACGACATCTATTCGCGCCTGCTGAAAGACCGTATCGTTTTTCTCGGGACCCCCATCGACGATGCCATCTCCAACCTGCTCATCGCCCAGCTTTTGTTTCTCGAGGCCGAAGATCCTGACCAGGACATCTACCTGTACATCAACTGCCCGGGAGGCGTCGTCACCGCGGGCCTCGCCATTTACGACACCTTGCAGTACATCCAGCCGGACATCTCCACCATCTGCATCGGCCAAGCCGCGAGCATGGGCGCTTTGCTCCTCACGGCAGGGACCCAGGCCAAACGGTTCGCCCTGCCCAACGCCCGGATCATGATTCACCAGCCGTTGGCCGGCGTCCAGGGGCAGGCCACCGACATCGACATCCATGCGAGGGAAATCCTGCGAATGCGGGAAACCCTCGATGGGATTCTGGTCCGCCACACCGGCCAGACGCTCAAGCGTATCCACGCCGACACCGAGCGTGATTTTTTCATGACCGGGGTTGACGCCAAGGAATACGGGCTCATTGACGACGTCATCGTCTCTCGGGACCTGAAGCAGAAACCCGAAAAGGACTCGAAAGGCTAGCCTCCGCTTTGTGGAATCGGCGTCCCGGAATGAAAGGTGGAAACGATGCCGAAAAAGGGTGACCCAGACCAGACCTTGAGGTGCTCCTTTTGCGGAAAGGGCAATGACGAGGTCAAAAAGCTCATCGCCGGGCCGACGGTCTTCATTTGCGACGAGTGCATCGATCTGTGCAACGACATCATCGTAGAGGAATGGACGCAGGAAAAGGCCCAGGAGATGAAACATCTCCCGAAGCCGAAAGAGGTCAAGGCCACGCTGGATGAATTCGTGGTCGGCCAGGAGATGGCGAAGCGGGTTCTTTCCGTCGCCATCCACAACCATTACAAGCGGATCGAAGCCAATGTGGACCTCAACGACATCGAGATCCAGAAGAGCAACGTCCTGCTCATCGGTCCGACCGGTTCCGGCAAGACCCTGCTGGCGCAGACCATGGCGCGTATTCTGGATGTTCCATTCGCCATTGTGGACGCCACCACCCTCACCGAAGCCGGGTACGTCGGCGAGGACGTGGAGAACATCATTCTCAAGCTGCTCCAGAATGCGGATTACGACGTTCAGCGGGCCGAACGGGGAATCATCTACATCGACGAGATCGACAAGATCAGCCGGAAGTCGGAAAACCCATCCATCACCCGGGACGTCTCCGGCGAGGGCGTGCAACAGGCGCTGCTGAAGATCATCGAGGGAACCGTGGCCAATGTCCCCCCTCAAGGAGGCCGCAAGCACCCGCACCAGGAATTTCTCCAGGTGGACACCTCCCATGTTTTTTTTGTTTGCGGGGGCGCCTTCACCGGATTGGAGCAACTTATTCAACGCAGGGTGGGGTCGCGTTCGATGGGATTCGAGGCGGAAATCCGCAGCCGGCACGATATGTCCATCGGCGAGATCTTCTCCAAGGTCCAGCCCGAGGATCTGCTCAAGTACGGCTTGATCCCCGAGTTCGTCGGCCGTCTGCCCGTCACCGCCTATCTGAACGAGCTCGATGAAGAGGCGTTGGTTCAGGTCCTTTGCGAGCCCAAGAACGCCTTGGTCAAGCAGTACAAGAAGCTGTTCGAATTCGAGAACGTCATGCTCCGCTTCACAGACGAATCGATGGTGGCGATTGCGCGGGAGGCCCTGAAGCGGAAGACAGGCGCCCGCGGACTTCGGTCCATCCTGGAAGAGATTATGCTCGACACCATGTATGAGATCCCCTCCCGGGCCGACGTGAAGGAGTGCGTCATCACCGAGGAGGTCGTCTCGCTGAGGGAGCCGCCCATCCTGGTGTACGAGAAGAAGCGGGCCAGTTGACGGCCCGTTCCCTCCCATCCATGCAGACCGCCCAACCCACGCCCGAGGAATTCCCGGGGGGAGAGCCGCCCGTCGGAGAGATCCTGCCCATCCTCCCCCTTCGGGACATCGTCGTCTTTCCCCACATCATGGTGCCGCTGTTCGTCGGCCGGGAGAAATCCCTGAACGCCGTCGAGCAGGCCATGGAGACGGGGAAGCACATCGCCCTTACGGCCCAGCGAGACCCCAAAATCGAAGATCCGGGGGCGGACGATCTGTTCACCATCGGGACGCGGGCCGAGATTGTCCAGGCGGTCAACCTCCCGGAAGGCGCGGTCAAGATGCTCGTAGAGGGCCTGGGACGGATCCGGATCCAGGGCATTCAGGACGACGGCGAGTTTCTGAAGGGGGAAGTTCTCGATCTTGACGAGTCCGCCGCTCCCAGCATCGAAGACAAGGCGCTCGCCCGGCGGGTCATAAAACGGTTCGAACAATACCTGAAACTCAGCCAGCGGATCCCCCCCGAGGTACTGACCGCCGTTGAAAACGCCCCAAATCCCGGCCTCATGGCCGACACGATCGCGGGAAATCTCCCCTTGAAGCTGGCCGATAGGCTGCGTCTTCTGGAGGATTTGACACCCGTCGGACGCATGGAGGATCTCCTGGAAATCCTGAGCTCGGAGATCGAGGTGATGACCGTCGAGCGCGGGATCCGGGGGAAGGTCAAGAAACGCATCGACCGCAGCCAGAAGGAGTATTACCTCACCGAGCAGATGAAGGCCATCCAGGAGGAGTTGGGCGCCGGGGACGATTTACGCTCCGAGGTGGAAGAACTCCGCCAGAAGGTCCGCCGGGCCAAGATGCCCGCCGCAGTGACGGAGAAAACGGAAAAAGAAATCCGCCGTCTCGAATCCATGCCCCCGATGTCGGCCGAGAGCGCCGTGGTCCGGAATTACCTGGATTGGCTGGTGGACCTTCCCTGGGCCAAGCGGTCCCGAGAGAATCTCGATCTCGCTCACGCCGAGGCCGTTCTCAAAGAAGATCATCATGGCTTGGAAAAAGTGAAGGAGCGGATCCTGGAATACCTGGCGGTTCGCCGCCTGGTCCGAAAGCCCAAAGGCCCGATCCTTTGCTTGGTCGGCCCCCCCGGCGTCGGCAAGACCTCCCTGGGCCGCTCCATTGCACGGGCGACCCACCGAAAATTCGCCCGGATATCGCTCGGGGGGATCCGCGACGAAGCGGAAATCCGAGGGCATCGCCGGACCTACATCGGGTCGCTGCCGGGACGAATCATCCAGAGCATGCACCGCGTCGGCACGGTCAACCCTGTCCTCATGCTCGACGAGATTGACAAGCTCGGCGCCGATTTTCGAGGGGATCCCACCAGCGCCCTCCTGGAAGTGCTTGACCCGGAGCAGAACAAATCCTTCAGCGACCATTACCTTGAAGTGGATTACGACCTCTCCCAGGTCTTTTTCATCGCAACAGCGAACGTCCTGGACCGGATCCCGCCGACACTCCGCGACCGCTTGGAGATTCTTCGCATTTCCGGCTACACGGAAGAGGAAAAGCTAAGCATCGCCAGAAAATTTCTCCTGCCCAAGCAAATCCGAGAGCATGGTCTGAAGCCGGAGCAGGCGCGCGTTTCCCCCAAAGCCCTCCAGCGGATCAGCCGCGAGTACACGCGCGAGGCGGGTGTCCGGAATCTGGAGCGGGAGCTGGCCGCCATCTGCCGCAAAGCGGCCCGGCGTGTTGTCACAAAAGGGGGGGGGCGGCCTGTCCGCGTCCATCCAGGAAATTTGAAATCCTTCCTCGGGGTTCCCCGCCACCGCGTCAGCCAAGGGATGGAGGAGGCCGAGGTGGGTGTGGCCACGGGGCTCGCCTGGACGGAGAACGGTGGAGAGCTGCTTCTCACCGAAATCGGTCTCATGCCCGGAACGGGCAAGCTGACCCTGACCGGCCAACTGGGCGAGGTGCTCCAGGAATCCGCACGGGCCGCCGTCAGCTATGTCCGGGCGCGGGCCGACGATCTGGACCTTCCCCGCGATTTTTCCAAAAAAAGGGATCTTCACATTCACGTCCCCGAGGGGTCTATCCCGAAAGACGGCCCG
Source organism: Nitrospinota bacterium (assembly GCA_030740135.1). The sequence continues at coordinate 5,441 of JASLXW010000077.1, read as the reverse complement.
TCCGCGGGGGTGACCATCGTCGTGGCCCTGGTCTCCGCTTTGACGGGCCGGCGGGTTCGCAAGTCCGTGTGTATGACGGGAGAGATCACCCTGCGGGGAAAAGTGTTGCCCGTGGGGGGGATTAAAGAGAAGGTCCTGGCCGCCCATCGGGCCGGATGCGATTGCGTTATACTCCCGAAGGAGAACGAGCGGGACCTTGACGAGATTCCCCAGGCCATTCGGCGGGTATTGCGCGTCCAACTGATTGATCAGGTGGACGAAATCTTCCCCTTGGCCTTGATGAAGGCCCGGAAGGCCGGTTCTCGGGCTCCTTCCCGAAGGCAACCTTCCGTCCAACCGGACAGGTCGGGTGTGCGCCTTCCGCACTGAGCATGAGGGGCGCGCTCACCAAGAGAGCGGACAATTTCTCTTGACAACTGACCCCTCCGGTTCGAGAATCTATATAACCGTGATTTTGGGCGACTTAGGCACGTAGCTCAGGGGTAGAGCGCTTGCTTGACACGCAAGAGGTCGGCGGTTCGAAACCGCCCGTGCCTACCATCGTCTGAGGGATCATCACTAGACCGGGTGACTTCGCAAAATCCATCGAAAGAGAAACACATTTCCGATTGTGGAGAAAATCGCGTTGTTTGAAGGCACCGTGGGAACCCGGAGTGGCTTCCCTGGTGCCTTTTGTCGTCCTTGCGCCAAGGAGTGGTGATGACCGCGCCAGAGGTTCCGACCGACACCCCCGCGGCGACGCGTAAAATGACCTCCTCCGGTCCCCTGGTCTGGAAGGTGGGCGACCAATTGGTCGACTTGGTCGCCAAGGACGACAAAGCGGAGGCCCTCGAAATCACGTTCGATGACCCCGAGGGCCGCCGAGTCTATCATCACAGCACCGCCCACATCATGGCCGAAGCGGTTCAGGACCTGTTTCCCGGCACGAAGGTCACCATCGGTCCGCCTATCGAGAACGGCTTTTACTACGACTTTGACCGGGACGAGCCCTTCACGCCGGACGACCTGGAGCGTATCGAGACGCGGATGCGGGAGATCCGGGCGGAAGACCGCCCGTTTGTCCGTGAGCCCGTCTCGAAGGAGGAGGCCCGGAAGCTGTTCCAGGAAAGGGATGAATCTTACAAGCTGGAACTGCTCGACGAGATCCCCGACGAGACAGTGTCCATTTACCGCCAGGGCGAATGGCTCGATCTCTGTCGTGGCCCGCATGTCCCTTCAACGGGCTTCGTTGAGGCCGTCAAGCTGCTTTCGGTGGCCGGGGCGTATTGGCGCGGGGATGAGCGAAACAAGATGCTCCAGCGCATCTATGGCACCTCCTTCCCTACTCAGGAGGCCTTGGATGAGCACCTCGCACTTCTCGAGGAAGCCCGCCGTCGCGATCACCGCGCCCTTGGAAAGGAGCTCGACCTGTTCATGATTCACGAACAGGCGGGAAGCGGCTTGGTTTACTGGCTTCCGCGCGGCGCCGTCCTCCGGAAGGTGATCGAGCGGTTCTGGGAGGACGAGCACCTAAGACGCGGCTACGATCTGGTGGTCATCCCCCATTTGGCGCATTCGCATCTGTTCCGGACTTCGGGGCACTACGATTTCTACAAAGAAAACATGTACACCCTCGAGGTGGACGGTGAAGAATACGTGGCAAAGCCCATGAACTGTCCAGGGCACATTCTGATCTACCAAAACGAGCGGAGGAGCTACCGGGATCTGCCGATTCGATATGCGGAATTGGGAACCGTCTACCGGAATGAGCGATCGGGTGTATTGCATGGAATGCTGCGCGTCCGCGGCTTCACGCAGGATGACGCCCATATATTCTGTACGCCCGAGCAACTTCCCGGAGAGATCCTGGGTGTTCTGGACATGACGCTGTTCATGCTCGCGACGTTCGGTTTTGAGCGGTTCGAGATCGAGTTGAGCGTTCCGGATCCGGCCCACCCGGAAAAATATGCGGGAAGCGATGATGAATGGAAGGCCGCCGAGGCGTCTCTTGTCCAGGCCCTTGATGAACGGTCCCTCCCGTATCGCCGGTGCGAAGGAGAGGCGGTGTTCTATGGCCCGAAGATCGATGTCAAGATCGTGGACGCGCTGGGCAGGGGGTGGCAGGCCTCGACGATTCAATTTGACTTCAACCTTCCAAGGCGGTTTGATCTAAAGTATGTGGGAGCCGATGGGGACCTTCACACGCCGTACATGGTGCACCGGGCGCTGTTGGGGTCGCTGGAGCGGTTTGTGGGCGCTCTGATAGAGCACACGGCCGGGGCGTTCCCATTGTGGCTGGCGCCTGTCCAGGTTAAGGTTTTACCCATTACGGATCGGAATCATGACCATGCGCGGCGCGTGGCCGCCGCCCTAAAGGAAAGCGGTCTTCGGGTTGAGGTGGATGACCGAAACGAAAAATTAGGGTACAAGATCAGACAAGGACGCCTTGAGCGAACGCCGTACCTGCTGGTGATTGGAGATCGGGAACAGGAGTCAGAACAAGTTGCGGTCCGCGGCCGAACCGAAGGGGACCTGGGGGCGATGAGCCTTGACGCGTTTCTCGATCGGGTCCGGCCGGAGATGGCGCCCAAAACGCCGGCGTAGACCGCCGCCCATCAAGAGGGAGACCGGGTTATAGCAAGACGGGATTTTGACAGGAGCACGCCCAAGCCTTCTCAGCGCATCAACCGGGACATCCGTGTTAAAGAGGTCCGCGTGGTGGACAGCGATGGTGAGCAACTCGGCATCTTGCCCATTGAGGACGCCTTGACCGCTGCGGAGGACCGGGATCTCGATCTGGTGGAAGTGGCCCCGAACAGTGATCCGCCCGTTTGCCGGATCATGGATTACGGCCGCTTTAAATATCAGCAAAGCAAGCGCACGCACGAGGCCAAGAAGCGACAGAAGGTCATTCACGTCAAGGAAGTGAAAATGCGCCCGAAAACGGAGGAACACGATTTTCAATTCAAAGGGCGCCACATCCGGCGATTTTTGGGTGAGGGAAACAAGGTCAAAGTCACCGTCATGTTCCGGGGCAGGGAGATGGCGCACCGGCATTTGGGGTTGCGCCTCATGACGCGAATGATCGAGGAACTCGAAGACGTAGCCCAGGTGGAGCAGCAGCCGATTCAGGAAGGGCGGAACATGTCGATGATTCTCATCTCGACCTCCACGAAGACCCATTCACAACAATAGGGGAGTCTGCTCCTGTGCCGAAAATGAAGACGAATCGAGGCGCGGCCAAGCGCTTTCGGCTTACCGGAAAGGGAAAGGTCCGCCGGAACAGCGCCTACAAGAGTCATCTCCTGACCCACAAGACGAGGAAGCGAAAACGTTCCTTGAGGAAATCCAGCCTGGCCGCGCCAGGCGACGCTCAGCGAATTCGGATTCTTCTCGGAAAAGGATAGGGGCCAAATCATGCCGAGGGCGACACATTCTCCCGCCAGCAAGCGCAGGCACAAGAAAATACTCAAACAGGCCAGCGGCTACTGGGGGCGGCGAAAGAATAACTACCGTCTCGCTCGTGAAACGGTGGAGCGGGGCCTGGCGTACGCATACCAGCACCGCCGTCTGCGAAAGCGGGAATTCCGCCGGTTATGGATCACCCGCATCAACGCGGCTTCACGCGAACACGGACTCTCTTACAGCCGGTTGATCCATGGACTCAGCCAAGCGGAGGTGAGGTTGGACCGAAAGGTCCTCGCCGACTTGGCCGTCAATGACGCCGAGGCTTTTGCCAAACTGGCGGCCCTCGCCAAAGAGCACGCCTAATTGAAACCAGCCAAGGCCCTTCCGCCGGGAAGGCGCGCCGGCCGACGGGGTGCTTCTCGCCCCGATTGCCGGATGCGGTTCCGTCCGCCCCGGAAGGGGTTTTGCAGATTTGAAATGGGCCTCGATGAGTGACGACCTCGAAGACCTCCCGCGCTTGGCGGCCGAAGAGGCTGAAGCCGCCGACTCGGAAGAAGATCTGCAAACCGTCAAGACCAGATATCTGGGACGCAAGGGGATACTGACCCAGCAACTCAGGCGTATGGGGGAACTCCCCCCCGAGGACCGCCCGAAATTCGGGAAGGCGGTCCATGCCGTGGAAGCCGAAGTCGAAGGCGTCTTCGAGCGCCGGCTCGAAGCCCTTCGCCACGCCGAGTTGCGCAAACCCGCGCCCCTCTTCGACGTCACCCTTCCCGGCCGAGGCCAACCCCCCGGACGCTTGCATCCGGTCACCCAGGTGATGGGGGAGGTCCTGAGGATCTTCCAAGGTCTGGGATTTGGGATTGCCGAGGGACCCGAGGTCGAGTTCGATTATTATAATTTCGAGGCCCTCAACATCCCGCCGGATCATCCGGCCCGGGACATGCACGACACCTTCTACCTTGCAGAAAAAACGCTCATGCGGACCCATACCTCGCCGGTCCAAATCCGGGTCATGGAAAAACAAGAGCCTCCGGTCAAGATTGTCGCTCCCGGCAAGGTCTATCGCTGTGACGCCGACGTGTCTCATTCCCCCATGTTTCACCAAGTGGAAGGGCTCCTGGTCGACCGGGACGTGACGTTCGCGGACCTTCGCGGCACCCTGTCCACTTTTGTGCACGGGATGTTCGGGCCCGATGTGGGCGTCCGCTTCCGCCCGAGCTTTTTCCCCTTTACCGAACCCAGCGCGGAGGTGGACATCCAGTGCGTCATCTGCCAAGGGGGGGGCTGCCGGGTTTGCGGAGGGTCCGGATGGCTGGAGATCCTCGGCGCCGGAATGGTGGATCCCGCGGTCTATGGATTCGTCGGCTACGACCCCGAGGAGGTGACGGGATTCGCGTTTGGGCTGGGCGTGGAACGCGTGGCCATGCTCAAATACGGAATCGATGACATCCGCCTATTCTTTGAAAACGATGTCCGATTTCTTTCCCAATTCTGAATGAATTCGATCGGGTCGGCGGGAAAAGGTTGAACCCTTGCGTGTGATTTTGAGTTGGTTAAAAGAGTTCGTTGATTACGAGGGGACCCCGGAGGAATTGGCTCGCGTCCTCACGATGAACGGCATCGAAACGGTCAACGTGGAGCGTGTGGGCGGAGAGTTCGAGCCGGTCCTCGTCGGGGAGATTCTGGATGTTCAGCCGCACCCAAGCGCCGACAAACTGCACTTGTGCCGCGTCTCAACCGGCGGCGGCGAAAAACGCATCGTTTGTGGAGCGCCCAACGTCGCCATTGGGCAGCGGGTCCCTGTGATTCCACCGGGTTCCCCGCTCCCGGACGGCAGGACCATCGAAGCGGTGCGGATTCGCGGGGAAGACTCCGAGGGGATGATCTGCTCCGCCGCTGAGCTCGGGTTCGGCGACGCGACCGACGGCATCTGGGTCCTGGACGCGGATTGTGAGGTCGGCGCCCCGCTTTCCGAAGCAGCGGGCCTTTCGGACACTGTCTTCGAAGTGGAAGTGACGCCGAATCGCGGGGATTGCCTCAGTGTTCTGGGA
>JASLXW010000779.1 GCA_030740135.1 Nitrospinota bacterium | reverse complement strand
GGCGGGGGGCGGCGGCGGGGGGGGGGGGGGGGGGGGGGGGCCGGCGGCCGCCGCGGGCGCGGGGGGGCCATCTATCCATAAAACTCGACTTTTCTGTTAATACCTTGCCCATCCCCCATGGGCAAGATGACCGTATGGACCGTGAGATCATTTCATTTTTTCTTCAAAAGTGGCCCACGGCCAGCATTTTACCATCAAAAGTCAGTTTGTTTCGAGAAACCAACTTTTTCATTTTTACTACTTATTGAATTAATTCTCCTTGTGTAAGATCAGGATTCTCCTTTTACAAGATACAAGCTTTTAGCGGTCTTGGGCGCTCCCGCAGGGGCTTTTTTCCCCCCAAAAAAAGGCGTTCCTGGAATTTGGGGAACATGTCATCTCTGAATATTGTCATATTTGTCCGTTTTCATCGACTTGGAGGTCCCCGCTCCTCCCTCCCCCCACCCACCCACCCAGGCGACGCCGACAGCGACGGCGGGGAGGAAACAACTCCCCCCCCAGGCATCCATGCGCA
>JASLXW010000778.1 GCA_030740135.1 Nitrospinota bacterium | reverse complement strand
CATGACCAACCCGACATCTCCGCTCTCCCGCCAAAGGCTCAGCGCACGAAGACGATCCCGGCCCGTAGCGGACAACTTGACCTGCCCCCCTCAAACTGGACCGGTTTCAGGGGGGCAGGTCAAACAGAGGAGCAGAGACTAACTCAAAAAGTGGTACAACTTTAGGGGGCAGACCACTGCCTAACGATCCTAAGCGGAGGCCGCTCACGCTCAGGTCAGGTGACCTGTGCCCAGAAATCTATTGACAGGTCCGGTAGACAGGGGTCTAATCGGGCTAAACAGCAACAAGTGGTCAGTAAAGGCCTGTCCTGTATTTGAAAAGGGAAATTCTGTTTCTGGTTTTCTGTTTCGGTAAACGAAGGCCGAGTATCCGCTCTCAACCGGTGAATCGGGAGGAAGGGCCGTGAAGATTCAAGGACAGAGTTTCGGCAGGGCTTTTCTGGCGCCGTGGGCTGCGGCCCTCATGCTGGTGGCGACCTTTGCGGCGTCCGCGTACGGAGAAAAAGTTAAGTTCTC
>JASLXW010000777.1 GCA_030740135.1 Nitrospinota bacterium | reverse complement strand
GATGGGCTCACCGCCGGTCGCCGGTGCAGCCATGAGACCCTCTGCGGGCGTCGCGTGACCTCCGGACGGGTACTCTGAATCCTCTCTCATGGGCGGCTCCCCGCCCTCTACCTCGAGCAGCCCCTCGGGCGCGTCGATCTGGATTCCGATCTGCTGGTATCGGGCCATGCCGGTACCGGCCGGAATCAAGCGCCCCATGATCACGTTCTCCTTGAGACCGCGGAGGTGGTCGACCTTGCCCCAGATGGAGGCCTCGGTGAGCACCTTGGTGGTCTCCTGGAAGGATGCCGCCGAAATGAACGACTCGGTGGAGAGCGACGCCTTGGTGATGCCCAGGAGTAGCGGTTCGCGTACGGCCGGCTCACGCCCCTCTTCGAGCATGCGCTCGTTAGCCGCCTCGAACACAACCTTCTCCACGTGCTCACCGACCAGGAAGTCCGTGTCTCCTACGTTCGTGACACGCACCCGTCGCAACATCTGGCGCACGATCACCTCGATGTGCTTGTCGTTGATGCGCA
>JASLXW010000776.1 GCA_030740135.1 Nitrospinota bacterium | reverse complement strand
TGCTCACCCATTTAATCGTGTTCCCGGATCCACGGCCCCGATTGATGTCTATGTCAAAGCCGGCCTTTCGGTAGAAGCCCTTCTCCCGTGCAATGAAAAGAAACGAGTGAGGTCCGGTCAGGATCCAATCTGCAACGAACTTCACCTTTTCCACAGCCTGAGACACGGGGGCCCAAGTCAACAACAGGATTAAAACCCCCATAGGGATCCAACTCTTTCCGCGCATCACGTATCCCCTCCGTTAGTTGGCCACTCTTGCAAACACTGTTGCCGTGTAGACCCATTAGAGCCGCTTCCCAGGTCCTTGTCAACGAATTTTCGAGGCCCACAAGGAAGGCGAAATGGCGGACTCCCGCCCGGCGGTTCATCATGGGTGAGGCTGTAGGGGGGAGGTCACCCTTTTGTTCTCCGGTTCATCGCCTCCAACCCATAATGACACTTATGATCCATCCGGGATTTCCCAGATGACCACCTTTAGACATCCTGCGGTCCTCGTGTGACATGAAAGTATCCCAATTTACCACA
>JASLXW010000775.1 GCA_030740135.1 Nitrospinota bacterium | reverse complement strand
GCGGCGCTCCGGGTCAGGTTCCCTCCGGGCAGCAGGCACTACTACCTGGGATTTCGTTGCGCCAAGGCTCCATAATTACCCTTTGTCCTTTCGCCCTCTTACCCTTTGGGGGGTCCAGGGGGCTTGCCCCCTGGTCGGTTGAAAATTCTTGGGGATTTGATGGTTTCCCGGGATTCTCGGATTCGTTGAGATGAGCCAGCCGCCTGTGATTGTCGAGCGGTTCTATGGGTTCCTGGTCTGGCTCTTTGAACGCACGTCGCAATACCCGAGGGCGTACCGATATTCGCTGGGCGAGAAGATCCAGCGGGAGGGCCTTTCGTTTCTCGATCACATCGTCCAGGCCGCTTACCGTCGCGATAGACGTGAAATCCTCGAAGAGGCCAACCGCAGGCTGGAGGTTCTACGGTTCCTGTTCCGGCTGAGCAAGGACCTGAAGTGCCTCAGCGTCCGCCAGTACGATCATGCGGGTAAGGAGTGCATGGAGGTGGGCAACCAATTGGGTGGCTGGCGGAAAAGCGTGCGGGAA
>JASLXW010000774.1:260-532 GCA_030740135.1 Nitrospinota bacterium | reverse complement strand
TGGCTGGCGGGATCTGTTGGACCCGATTGTGAAACGGTACGCCGAGTCGGGGCTGCGCAAACAGTTCCGGGGCGACGCCGGCTTTGCCCGCCCAGAGATCTACGAGTACCTGGAAGAGCACGACTTCCTCTACGCCATCCGGTTGCCAGCCAACGCCGTGCTGCGGCGAGAGATTGAGCCCTATCAGGCACGACCTGAGATGCTGGAGTCTGGCCAGCCCGTGGTGACATACCACGATTTCGCCTACCGGGCGGGCACGTGGGATCGTCCGC
>JASLXW010000774.1:0-250 GCA_030740135.1 Nitrospinota bacterium | reverse complement strand
TACAATGGACGAGGGACCTGCGAGCAGTGGATCAAGGAAGGAAAGCATGCCGTCGAGTGGATGCGCCTGTCGTGTCATGCCTTCGAGCGCAACGTGGTGAGACTCGCCCTGTTCGTGCTGGCCTACAACCTGGGCAACTTCCTGCGGAGGCTGGTGCTGCCGAAGGAGATGGCGCGGTGGAGCCTGACGAGTCTTCGGGAGAGACTGGTGAAGATCGGGGCCAGATTGACCCGTCACGCCCGGCGACTGG
>JASLXW010000773.1 GCA_030740135.1 Nitrospinota bacterium | reverse complement strand
CCCGACTTGTCGTGGATCAACGTGTGGTGCTGGGCCGCTTCCATCACGACCTCGATCGTGATCTCGGCGCCGTCTTCCACCGCGGACGCGACGGCCTCGAGAATCGTCAGGGCCCGCCGTGCGTCACCTCCCGCCAGGTGCACGAGTCGTTCCATGCCCTCGGCCCCGAGCCGCAGTTTTCGCTCGCCGAGCCCGCGGGTCGAGTCCTTCAGAGCGCGCTGGAGCAGGTCGTTCACATGTTCGTGGGAGAGGGCCACCAGTTGCACCACGCGGCACCGGGACAGCAGGGGGGCGATCACGGCGAACGCCGGGTTCTCCGTCGTAGCACCGACCAGCACGACCTTGCCGCTCTCCACGTATGGGAGGAACGCGTCCTGTTGAGCCTTGTTGAAGCGGTGGATCTCATCGACGAACAGCAGCGTGCCGCGCCCTTCCATACGCCGCACATCCTCGGCGCGGGCAACCGCCGCACGAACTTCCTTGACGCCGTTGAGCACCGCGGAGAACAACTCGAAGTGGAGGCCACTCGCCTCG
>JASLXW010000772.1 GCA_030740135.1 Nitrospinota bacterium | reverse complement strand
GCGAGGGGCGGAAGTTCTTCCGGTAGTGGCTAATCACCGCTTCGCTACCGTACGGCATGATGAAGTGGGCGAACGAATAGGCCAGTCCAAAGTGGGCGGCATAAGCGGCGCTTTGGTCGCTCGAACCGAGCAACCAGACCTCCGGTATTTCCGGCGGGACCGGCGTCACCCGCACAGCCTTGAACGGTTCCGACACCGGCGGCTTGCCGGCGAGAAACGCCGTCATGTCAGCGATTTTGGTGGGAAAGTAATCGATGCCAATCTGGTTGCCGTAGGCCAACGCCGCCGCGGTGTTTTGATCGCTGCCTGGCGCGCGGCCAATACCCAGATCGATACGGCCGGGAAACATGTTCTCCAGTAGGCAGAAATTCTCTGCAACTTTCAGCGGGCTGTAGTGGCTCAACATGACGCCGCCCGAGCCGACACGGATACTGTTGGTCGCCGCGGCAACACGGGTCACCATAATCTCTGGCGACGAGCCGGCAAAACCTTCGGTGCCGTGATGCTCGGCCACCCAATAACGTCTATAGCCAAG
>JASLXW010000771.1:270-537 GCA_030740135.1 Nitrospinota bacterium | reverse complement strand
TTGTGTGCCTGTGAGTGGGTTTATGCACCCTCAGAAGACACCTGAATAGACACCTCCCCCCCTCCCCTATCCCTTGACGGCCCCCATCGTCAATCCACGAATAATGTGTCGCTGGAGGAAGAACACCACCACCAGGATCGGGAGGAGCGCGACGATCCCGACGATGGACAACTCTCCCCACTTAACCCCCTGGGTGGTGATCAGCGTGGGAATGGCCACGGGGAGGGTCTTGACGGTCTTTCCGCCCAGCATGAAGGCAAACAGAAA
>JASLXW010000771.1:0-260 GCA_030740135.1 Nitrospinota bacterium | reverse complement strand
TGCGATGATTCCAGGCCGAAGGAGAGGCAGGACGATCTTGACCAGCACCCGCCACCGCGGATACCCTTCCGCCATCGCCGCCTCTTCCAATTCCACGGGCAGATCGCGGCAGAAGCTGCTCATGACCCAAACGTAGAAGGAGAGATTGAACGTGAGGTAGGCCATGATCAGACCGATGTACGTGTCCAGCAACCACACCTTCGCGTAGATGAGGTAAAAGGGGATGACCAGGGCCACCGGCGGCGCCATCCGGGTCGCCA
>JASLXW010000770.1 GCA_030740135.1 Nitrospinota bacterium | reverse complement strand
CGTGGATGACCTTGTCCACGACGTAGTCGACTTCGTCCTCGGTGTTGAACCGGCCCAGGCCGAACCGGATCGAACTGTGCGCCAGTTCGTCGCTGGCGCCCAGCGCCTTGAGTATGTACGAAGGTTCGAGCGACGCGGATGTACATGCCGAGCCTGACGACAGTGCAATGTCCTTGAGCGCCATCAGCAGCGACTCGCCTTCAACGTAGGGGAAACTGAGGTTCGCGGTGTGCGGCAGCCGGCGGGTCGGATGGCCGTTGAGCACGGCGGTATCGACTTGGCCGGTGATGCCGTTGACCAGCTTGTGGCTCAGGTCCGCGAGTCGAATCGCCTCGTCGGCCATTTCGTTGTTGCAGATTTCTGCCGCGGCGCCCATGCCGACAATGCCCGGCACATTGAGCGTGCCCGACCGCATGCCGCGCTCGTGACCACCGCCTTCCATGATCGGTTCGAGCCTCACGCGTGGCCTGCGCCGCCGTACGTACAGCACGCCCACGCCTTTGGGGCCGTACATCTTGTGCGCTGACGCGGACAGCA
>JASLXW010000076.1:3328-11677 GCA_030740135.1 Nitrospinota bacterium | reverse complement strand
ACTGCCTCTGGGCAACCCTGAAATTTCGGACATCGAGGAGAAGAGACTAACTCAAAAAGTGGTACAACTTTAGGGGGAAGGGCATCGCGATAAATGATCTGGATCATGGTTCCGCGCCCCCGCGGGGTGCATATTGCCCCTTTGTGATTTATTTCACATAGTGTTTGTGGGCGCCTTTTCGAAAAGATAGCAGGAAATACACATCTGTAAATCTTGTATTTTCGGCTCGTTGACACAAAGGCCATTGGGAGGAGGGTCCGTGAAATATGCAACTGTCATTCGACAGCAGCCTATGTGAAGAAGTCGTCGATGCGGACCTGAAAGAGCGCACCCGCTCAGGAAAGTCCGAGGCGCCGGCCGCCTTCAGGAGCGCGGCGGACCGGATTTACGAAAAGCACCCCCCGAATAAGCGCGCTGCCCCGTTCAATGCCCTTTACCGGAGATTCTTCGGCCTTCTCGGATACAAAGATCGATTCGAGCGCCTCTTCTGTGAGTTGGAAGGGTTTCCGGGTGAGCTCCCGCTACCGTGCCATTTCTCAAGGGCCTTCCGTGTGGAAGAGGAAGGTGCGCGCCTGAACGCCGAGAAAACGTGTTTGTCCTTTCGGATTCACCCCCTCAGCCTTCTCGACGAAGGCCGGCTGGCCTACCTCATCCGCCATGAGCGGATTCACGTTCAAGACCTGCTCGATCCCGCCTTCGGCCACGATGAGACCCGTCCACTCTCGGATGGCTCTCCGGTTTCGGAAGACCTTCTCCGGGACCGGTACCGCACCCTGTGGGACCTGTCGGTGGATGGAAGGCTGGAGAGGATCGACCGGCTCCCGGAGGGCGTCCGGGACCAACGGGCCGCTGAATTTGGCGCCCTGTTTCGAACCCTGGGACAGGAAAGGACGCGGCGGATTTTCGAGACCCTTTGGTCCGGTCCGAGGCGGGAGGACGCCGATCTGAGACAAATGGTCCTGAGCACTGAGCATCTGTGCGAGGTGTTGGCCGTATCGGTTTCCGGCGGAGGGGAGGGCGCCGACGTTGATTTGCGCGCCGGCGGACCCTGCCCGCTGTGCCGCTTCCCGACTTTTGACTGGGCTGATCCATCAGAGGATCTGACTCGGAGGGTGAAGGCGGAGTTCCCGGATTGGAGACCCTCGGAGGGTCTTTGTTCTCAGTGTGCGAATCGGTATCTGCTGGGGATGACACCGGCCCCGGCGGGTGAATGTTGCGGGCAAGATGGCGGCAGTTTGAAAGCGGCGATTCCCGTCTAAGCGAAACGAGGGAGGATAGGTGCGATGAAGCTATCCCGACGGCAATTCCTGGCGGCCGGCGGCGCGGGTCTTCTGGCGTGGAGCCAGAAGGATCTGTCCCTGGCTGTCCTCAAGCCAGTGACGGATGTGGAGAACCCCCTGGAATTCTATCCGAACCGGGGTTGGGAGAAGGTCTACCGGGATCAGTACCGCGTGGACGGCTCGTTCACCTGGGTCTGTTCGCCCAATTGCACGCACGAGTGCCGGCTCCGCGCTTTCACCCGGAACGGGGTGGTCTTACGGACCGAACAGAACTACGACAACCAACGCATTTCCGACCTGTACGGCAACCGGGCGACTCACCACTGGAACCCGCGCGCTTGCGCCAACGGTTTCACCTTCCAGCGGCGCATGTATGGCCCCTACCGGCTCCGGTATCCGATGGTCCGCCGGGGCTGGAAACGCTGGGCGGACGACGGTTTCCCCGAGTTGAACGAGGCCAACAAGAAGAAATACATGTTCGACGCGCGGGGAAGCGACACCTTCGTGCGCGTGAGCTGGGACGATGTTTACACGTACGCGGCGAAGGGCTTCATTCAGGTGGCCAAGACCTACAGCGGCGAGGCCGGCAAACGCCGGCTTGTCGCCCAGGGCCATTCGCCGGAGATGTTCACCCATTGGGACGGGGCCGGGACGCGAACGATAAAGTTCCGGGGCGGCATGGGGCTTCTGGGCGTCATCGGCAAGTACGGGATGTACCGCTTCGCCAACACCATGGCCCTGGTGGACAGCCATGTGCGCGGAGTTGAGCCGAAAAAGGCCCGGGGCGGGCGGGCCTGGGCCAACTACACCTGGCATGGCGACCAGGCCCCCGGGCACCCCTTCGTCCACGGTCTTCAGACATCCGATTGCGACTTCAACGACCTGAGAGCGACCAAGCTGCTCATCGCGATGGGGAAGAACCTCGTTGAGAACAAGCGGGCCGACTCCCACTTTTCCATCGAGGGCATTGAGCGCGGGACGAAGATGATTGTGGTCGCGCCGGAATACAGTCCTCCGGCCACGAAGGCCGATTACTGGATACCCATCCGGCCGCAGACGGACGCCGCACTGCTGCTGGGCGTGACCAAGATCCTGATCGACCGCGGGTGGTACGACGCCGAGTTCGTGAAGGGGTTCACCGATTTTCCTCTTCTCGTCCGCACGGACACCCTCCGGCGGCTTCAGCCCCGGGACGTGATTGCCGGCTACCGGAACCAGGACATATCCGCCGGCCCTTCCTTCCTGATCCAAGGGCTGAAGCCCAAGCAGCGCGAGACCATCGGCGACTTCATGGTCTGGGACAATACCCGAAATGAGGCCGTCCCCATCACCCGCGACGACGTGGGCCGCAACCTGGCGGAGAAAGGGATCGATCCCGTTCTCGAGGGCAGGTTCACCGTTCGGACGGTCGACGGGAAGGACGTGGAGGTGATGACGCTCTTTGAGATGTACAAGAACTATCATCTCAAAGACTACGACCTCGAGTCCGTTCACGAGATCACGCACTGCCCGAAGGACCTCATCACGCGGTTCGCCAAGGATTTGGCCACCATCAAGCCGGCGGCGATCCACGTCGGCGAAGGGATCAATCACTGGTTCCACGCCACCGAGATCAACCGGGCGACCTATCTGCCCATGATGCTGACGGGGAACATCGGCCGGCCGGGCGCGGGGTCGCACACCTGGGCGGGCAACTACAAGGCCGGGCTCTTCCAGGGTTCCAAGTGGAGCGGTCCGGGCTTCAAGGGCTGGATTGGAGAAGATCCGTTCGCCCCGAACCTTGACCCAACGGTCGACGGCAAGGCCATCAAGACCCGGCTCACCATCAAGGATGAAGAGCCGGCTTACTGGAACTACGGGGACAAGGCCCTCGCGGTGGACACGCCCAAGTACGGCCGAAAGGTCTTCACGGGAAAGACCCACATGCCGACCCCCACGAAGGCGCTGTGGTTCAGCAACGTAAACCTGTTCAACAACGCCAAGTGGCTCTACGAGATGCTCAAGAACGTGAATCCGAACGTGGAGATGATCGTCACCTCGGAGATCGAGATGACTTCCTCGGCGGAGTACTCGGACATCCTTCTTCCGGCCAACACCTGGATGGAGTTCGAGCAGCCCGAGATCACGGGGTCCTGCTCCAACCCCTTCCTTCAGATCTGGAAGGGCGGGGTGAAGCCCATTTACGAGACCCGGGACGACATCCTCATCTTGGCCCAGATGGCCCGGAAGATGGGGGAATTGTTGGACGATAAGCGCTTCGTCGATTACTGGAAGTTCGCCCTCGAGGGGAAGGGCGAGGTGTACATCCAGCGTCTCCTCGACTCCTCGACGACGACGCGGGGATACCGGTATCAGGACATCATGGACGGAAAGTACGGCGAGCCGGGCGTCGCCCTGATGCTGTTCCGCAGCTATCCGCGCATACCCTTCCTGGAGCAGATCGAGGACTCTATCCCCTTCTACTCCCCCACGGGAAGGCTTCAGGCGTATAACGATGAGCCCGAGATCATCGAGTACGGGGAGAACTTCGTCGTCCACCGGGAGGGCCCGGAGGCGACCCCTTATCTGCCCAACGTCATCGTCAGCTCGAACCCCTACGTCCGTCCCGATGATTACGGAATCTCCAAAGACCACATGGGGTGGGATGAACGGCAGGTGAGGAACGTCAAGCTTTCCTGGAAAGAGACCAAGAAGACCAAGAACGCGCTCTGGGAAGCGGGATATCAATTCCTCTGCCTCACGCCCAAGAGCCGCCACACGACTCACTCCTCCTGGCAGGTGACGGACTGGAACTTCATCTGGACGAGCAGTTTCTCCGACCCGTACCGGATGGACCGGCGCCAGCCGGGCGTGGCCGAAAGCCAGGTCCAGATGAACCCCGAAGCCGCGAAGGATCTGGGACTGAACGAGGGGGATTACGTCTATGTGGACGCGAACCCGGCCGACCGACCGTACATGGGCTGGAAGCCGGACGATCCCTTCTACAAGGTCGCGCGCCTCATGCTCCGGGTGAAATTCAACAAGGCCTACCCGTATGGCGTCGTCATGATCAAGCACGGCGCCTGGTGCGCCACGGAAAAGACCGTCAAGGCCCATGAGACGCGCGCGGACGGGCGGGCGGTCTCCGCGGACACCGGCTATCAGGCCAGCTACCGCTATGGCTCCCACCAGTCCATCACCCGGGCCTGGCTCATGCCGATGCATCAGCTCGACACCCTGTTCCACAAGGCGAAGGTGTTCATGAGCTTCCTGTTCGGCGGCGAGGCGGACAACCACGCCATCAACACCGTCCCCAAAGAGACCCTGGTCAAGATCACCAAAGCGGAGGACGGCGGTCTGGGCGGCCGGGGGGTTTGGGCGCCGGCTACCACGGGGTTCTCGCCCGGGGAAGAGAGCAAGTTCATGAACCGCTACCTAGAAGGTACGGTCCAGGTGAAGAGGGGCTGAGGCGATGGAGAAAAAGGAATTCGAGCACGATGACCCGATGGAGTTGGTCTCCTTCGCCCTGCCTCAAGGGGGTGAAGAGATGGAGCGCGAGATGGCCCGCTGTCTCGCCGATGAGTTCACCCGTATGGGGGTTTCGGAGGAGGATCTCCTGATCATGTTTCGGAACCCGTTCTATTCCGTGCTAAATGGAGTTTATCAATCGTTGGGCGAAGCGGTGGTGGTGGATCTCATCGCCGAGGCCCGGACCGGCTGGATTCCGGCCGATGAATCAAGGAGGGATTGCCATGCCGAAAGTCTTTAACTGGCAACTCGGCCGGAAGATGGAGTACCCCTACAAGGAAAACCATCCCAAACGGCAGTTCGCCTTCGTTTTCAACATCAATCGGTGTATCGGCTGCCAGACCTGCTCGATGGCCTGCAAGTCGACCTGGACCTTCTCGAAGGGCCAGGAATACATGTGGTGGAACAACGTCGAGAGTAAGCCTTACGGCGGGTACCCCCAGAACTGGGATGTCAAGACCCTCGAAATACTGGAAAAGGCCAACCCCGGCGGCCAGCGTTGGGACGCAACGAAAAACGGCGCGCGCCGTCCCTACGGCTCCTACGGAGGAAAGACCCTCTTCGAGGCCGCGTCCCGCCGCGTCGGGCCGGAGGGGCCTCAGCGCGTCCTCGGGTATCTGCCCGCCGACGAGGAGTGGCGGTCCCCCAACGTCGGAGAAGACTCCCCCAAGGGTGGCAAGGGCGTCCGCGGGACGTTCGATCGCGAAGGGGTCACCCTGCCGGTCCACAAGAATTGGTTTTTCTACCTCCAGCGCATCTGCAACCACTGCACCTATCCGGCCTGTCTGGCGGCCTGCCCCCGCAAGGCCATCTACAAGAGGCCCGAGGACGGAGTGGTCCTCATCGATCAGGAGCGCTGCCGGGGTTACCGCAAATGCGTTGAGGCCTGCCCCTACAAAAAGGCCATGTACCGGGTCAACACGCGGACGAGCGAGAAATGCGTGGCCTGTTATCCGCGCCTTGAGGGAAAGGAAGAGCTTTCCGGCGGAATCCCCTGGGAGACCCGTTGCATGACCTCCTGCGTGGGGAAGATCCGGATGCAGGGCCTCGTCGATATCGATTCCAAGACGGGGGACTGGGCGGACGACCCGCAGAACCCCATCTATTTCCTGGTCAAGAAAGAAAAGGTGGCCCTTCCGCTCTATCCCCAGTTCGGGACGGAGCCCAACGGCTATTACATCCCGCCTCGTTGGGTGCCGCGCAAGTTTCTCCACCAGATGTTCGGTCCCGGCGTGGACGAGGCCATCGAGCGGTACGCGGCGCCCTCCAGAGAGCTTCTGGCCGTTCTCCAGCTCTTCCGGGCGCAGCAGGCGGTTATCTTCCGCTATGAAGTGAAGCCCGGCCCGAGGGTCTACCAGACGCGGATCAACGGAAAACCCTGGAGCCTCTACAACGACACCGTCATCGGCTATGACGAGAAGGGGAATGAATTGGTGCGGACCAGCGTCGAGGAACCCTTCCACCGTCGTCCGAAAGAGCGGTCGAACAGCATTTGAGGAGAAAAGCGTTGACAACGGCAACCGTTTCGGAATCCCTGCGCTGTCTGGCTCGAAGCCGGGTCTACGCATACTTGACGGCGTGGTTTCGATATCCCACGCGCGAATCCTGGGATGCGCTCACGCAGGAAGACTACCGGGCGTCCTTCGCGGAGGCCTGCGATGTCCTGTCGCAGGACGAAACCTATGCCTCGCTGGGGCGTCTCCGGAGCGGCTTCCCGGCGGGCGGCTCCGTCTCCCTGGAGGACTTCGAGGATCTTTCCCAATCGGTGTTCGGCCACACGATCTCGAAGGAGTTTCCGCCTTACGAGACCGAATACGGCCAAATGCACCTGTTCCAGCAAACGGATTTTCTGGCCGACCTGGCCGGTTTTTACCGCGCCTTCGGCGTGGAGGTGAAAGAGCGTGTCGAGCGGGTCGATCACATCTCGACCGAGCTCGAGTTCCTCTATCTCCTCACGCTCAAAGAAGGCCGTGCCCTGGAGCGTGGCCAAGCGGAGCAAGCCGGCATTTGCCGGGACGCGCAGGTCTCTTTCCTGGAGGCGCACCTGGGCCGTTGGGCGGTGGTATTTGCCCAGCGGGTCAAGGGCAAGCACCCGGAGAATGCGTACGGGGCGGCCGCCGGGTTGCTTTGCGACTTCATCGGGGCCGAGGGCGTCGCGCTCAACATCCAGGCCGATTCGGTGCCCGATTTCTCGCGTGGAGAGAATCTCCCCGCGGCGTCTGATGACTGGGATTCTGCGGAATGGATGCAAGGTGAAACGCCTTGCGCAGAGACAAGCGAAAGGGCGGAGCCATGTTCCTGAAATCTTGGATTGCGATCATGATTGTCCCGCTTGGGATCTTCGGGTCCGGTGCTCTCGCCGCGGCCGCGGAGCTCAAGCTGGATTCCAAGCTCCTGGACCGGGGGAAGACCGTGTTCGACCGACAATGCGCGGTCTGCCATGGTCTCTCCGGCCGGGGAGACGGCAAAGCGGCCTATCTGCTGTTCCCCCAGCCGAGGGATTTCACCTCCCAGATGTTCAAGCTCCGGAGCACCCCGGAAGGCGAGCCCCCCATTCGCGGTGACATCCTCCGAACCCTGAAGCGCGGGATCCCCGGCTCGGCCATGCCAAGCTATGGCTCCCTGTCCGAAGGGGACCGGCGGGCGCTGGCGGAGTATGTCATGGCCTTGGCAAAATTCGAGGAGACGCCCGAGGAGACCCTGAAAATACCCCCGGTGCCGCCGGCGACGAAAGCCTCTGTCAAGCGGGGAAAGTTTCTCTATGGCGAATTCGGGTGCAACGAATGTCACGGCCCCAAAGGCGACGGAAAGGGAACCAGCGCGGCCGGCATGAAAGACAACAAGGGCCGGCCGATCCTGCCCAATGATTTCACCCGCGGGGTGTTCAAGGGCGGGGGAGATCCCAAGTCCGTCATGACGCGGTTCATGACCGGCATGGACGGCACGCCGATGCCCTCGTTCTCGGAGTCGGCAAAGCCGGATCAACTCGTCGCGCTGACGCAATACGTCCTGAGTCTTTCCAAAGGCCGTGAAGTCAAGCAGCCCGGAACGGGAATCCTCTCCGCCTTGCGGGTCAGTAAGCTTCCCCGCAAGCCGGCCGACCGCCGTTGGAATCAGGTCAAGCCGGCGATCATCCCCATGATGCATCTCCACAACGACGGCCGCCTCCCCCTGTCCATCGCCGTGCGCGCGGTGCATGACGGAAAGCGGCTTTCCGTCCTTGTTGAGTGGACGGATGCGTCGCGGGACACGAAGGCCCAGACGATCACGATGTTCGCCGACGCGGCCGCGGTTCAGTATTCGCTCCGCGCGAAGAATCCCCCGCTTTTCACGATGGGAATGCGCGGAGACCCGGTGAACATCTGGTTCTGGAACGCGGCCGCCGCGCGCGGCCCTTCGATCGTGGAGGCGAAGTACCCCGGAATGGCCGTGGACGATTACCCCTTCGCCGGCAAGGTCTACCCACGCCGGAAAATGGGACCCCCGAAAGCCATCGTATCGGCACGGATGACAAAGCCGCCATTCATCACCGCCTGGGCCGTGAAGAATCCCATCTCCGCTC
>JASLXW010000076.1:0-3318 GCA_030740135.1 Nitrospinota bacterium | reverse complement strand
GCGTGATGGACCTCAATGCCGAAGGGTTTGGGACGTTGCAGCCGCAGGGACCCAAGGGACAGAATGTGACAGGTTCGGGCCGGTGGGCGAATGGGAAGTGGCGGGTCGTCTTCACCCGGAGTCTGAAGAGCGCAGACGAAGGAGATGTCGGGCTCCTACCCGGCTCGTTGCGGCCGATCGGTTTCGCGCTCTGGGATGGGAGCAGGAGGGATCGAAACGGCCAGAAGTCTGTGACGACCTGGTACAGCCTGAGGGTTCAGTAACAGAAGGGGTTTCCCTTTTTGGAGGCTTGGGCCAACCGCGCTTCCACCGCGCCTGAAGAGATGAAGCGGCCCGGTAAGGTGAGGGTGGCGGACGGGGGACTTCGCCGATCCGATGATATGTTCCGTGCGGGTGACCTGAAGGGCTTCCGGATTCCCGCCTGCGCGGGAATGACCGTCGGGGAGGAGGGCCGGGTTTCCTCAATTCCGCCCGGCTGAGGGGTCACCCGCTCCCCTCGCGCATCATCGCCAACAGGTCGGGGACGCGCTCCAGACCGGGATGGGCGGGCACCTCGGGGAACGGCGCCCCAAGGGGTCGGGTGGCGTCTATGCCCAGGGCCGATCCGATCTCGCCTTTCGGCACCGTCGGGTCCAGCGCGGCCGTAGGCAACTGGGGGAGGATGACCAGGTCCTTGCCGGGACGGGCCCGGGTGGCAATGGCCCAGAGCACCTTCGTGTGATCATAGACATCGATGTCCTCGTCGCACACGACAACGTATTTGGGGAGTTTCTTGCTCCCGAGGGCGCCCAAGAGGACTTTCTTCGCTTCCCCCGGGTAGACCTGCTTCATGCTGATGAACACGATGTATTCGCAGCAGCCGGCCGCCGTATAGTGGACGGCCTGAATCCCGGCGAACTTCGACTTCAAATCCCGGAAGAGCGTGACCTCGTTGGGGATCTGCTTGAGGAAGTGGTTTTCCGTCATCGGCATTCCCGTCAGACCGGCGTGATAAATCGGGTCCTTGCGGTGAGTGACGGCCGTGACCTCGACGACCGGGCGCTTCGAGGCGGGGCCGTAGTATCCGGAGTACTCGCCGAAGGGGCCCTCCGGCTCCCGGCGGTCGGGGAGCATCCGGCCCTCGATGACGATCTCCGTCGTCGCGGGGACTTCCAGGTCCACCGTCTCGCATTTCACGACGTCCACGGGTTTTCCCTTTAAGCCGCCCGCGATTCCGATCTCGTCTTCGCCGAAGGCGGCGACAACCTGCGTGGCCAGCATCACCACCGGGTCGCAACCCATCGCGACGGCCACTTCCAGGGGTTGACCCTTCGCCTCGGCCTTGACGTACTGGCGGTACAGGTCCTGGTACTCCTCGACGTAAAGGCCGAGCCAGCGCTTTCCCTGGAGCTGCATCCGGTAGATGGAGGCGTTCCTGGTCCCGGCCTCGGGGTCCTTGCTGATCTGGATGCCGTGGGTGATGAATGCGCCGCCGTCTCCCTCGGCGTAGACGGGGATGGGTAGCCGTCCCAGATCCACCTCGTCCCCCTTGAGGATGACTTCCTTGCAGGGGCCTGTGTCTACAAGGCGGCTGGGGATGGGGTTGGACACCCCCCCGTCGAATTTTTCGTGCACCTCGGCCGAATCGGTATCCAGGGCCATGAGCACCCGCCTCCGGCTGGCGAAGATACCGCCCACCGCGGCCATGTCGTGGCCCTTGACGTTCTCGAACAGAACGGCCGGCCCCTGCTGGTCGGAGGTCTTGCGGATGTAGGCGCCGATATCGTACTTGGGATCCACTTCGTCGGTGATCCGGACGAGCTCTCTGCGCTCCTCCAGGTATTCGAGAAAATCACGCGGATCGTCGAAGGGCATTGAGAAAACCTCCAAAGGGAAAGTGACGCTGAAGACCCGCTTTTTTTCGATTCGTCGCGATGGATCCCGTTGATTCGCTCCGATTCAAGGCGCGATGCCGAGCGGCGGATAACGAACTTTCAATTTATCATACTGTACCAGATGTTCGGCGTTTGCTCGCACCCCCCCCGGTGGGGTTACATCCGGGGCTTGTCCTTCGTTCGATTGAATCGGGGAGGGGCGAAAGCGGTTTCAGGGGGTTGTGTTGGCGGGCAACCACGTGGATTGCCCGCCAACCGGGCCGCGGTGATTCGCCATGAGTGTCGGGACTTCTCCCGCCATCCCTACCGTCGCTTGGGGAAGAAACCCACGAACTCGTTGGTATAGATCTCTTCCGGCGAAGGCTTCCGCTTCATTTGCTTGTGGAACCGGGCCATGAGATCGATAGTGTTCTGCATCTTCTCGGGGAGCATGAAGCCGATCCCGGTTCGGGCGGTGTTCTTCGTGAGCAAAACGTCGACGCTCACGTCGAACTGACCCCTGGCGATTTTCCGGTTCGTGTTCGGGTGGTGGCTCAGGAATACCGTCATGGCCTCTTTGGGATTCTCCACCGACCACTGCACCGCGGCCAGAGAGGCCAGAACAAAGGCCCGGGTGTAGGCCGCCCGATTCCTGATCGTGTCTTCGTGGGCGATGATACCGTTGGAGTAGAGGTCCAGCCCGTAGTCGGCGTACAGCATGGACTTGATGGGTTTGCCGACCTTCTTGGCCATCAACTTCAGGGGGGGCACCTGAGTGACGTAGCTCACGATGGCGTCTATCTTTTCGGCGAACAGGCTGGGGTGTTGGACCGCGACCTCCATGTCCACCCAGATGACTTTCTTAGGGTCTAATCCCGCCGCCTCCGCGAATGCGGGGAAAACGATTTTGGAGGAGTTCACGGCGGGAGAGCCGATTTTTTTGCCCTCCAGGTCTTTCGGACTGTTGATTCCGGATTTGGCGAGCGTTACGACGTTGAACAGCGAGTTGTGGTGGAGCATGGTGATGAGCTTCGCCCGCAAACTGGGTGAGTTGGCCCTGGCGAGAATGAGACTGCCTGCGTCGGCGAAGGCGAATTCCACGCCTTTGGCGCCCACCGTCTTGATGGAAAGTCCCGATCCTTTGCCCGCCAGGACCGTCACGTTCAGGCCGTATTTCTTGTAGATTCCTTTATCCACACCGACGTAGAAGGGGGCGTGCTTCCCATATGGGATCCAGTCTAAAAGGAACCTCGCGCGCTCGGCGGCGGACGCCCGTGTGGCCGACCCTCCAAGGAACAGGCCTAGACCCATCAGGATGACCGGGATCGAACGCAGAATGTGATTTCTCCCCAACATTTTCGTGCCTCCTTTTCGGTTGCGTTGATATTCCGCCGTTCATATTGGAACAACACAGTTCCATGGAAAGCGTCTGTCTCCTCGCCGAGAAGAAAAAAGCCGGACGATA
>JASLXW010000769.1 GCA_030740135.1 Nitrospinota bacterium | reverse complement strand
AACACCTAAAGTTGCAGCAAGATATGGTATTCCCCTAATATTTTACGGTGAAAACGAAGCAGAGTATGGGAATCCTATTGCAGACAATACAAGTTCATTGCGAGATAAAAGTTATTGGTCTGTAAAGCAATATAATGATATTCATCTTGGTGGCGTTTCTATTGGGATACTAAAAGATAAATATAAATTGAAGGATGTTGATTTACACTTATTTACCCCTCCTACTGAAAATGAATTAAAAAATAAAAATCTCCAAATTCATTATTTAGGATATTATTTAAAATGGACGCCCCAAGAGGCCTATTACTATGCAGTGGAGAATACCGGATTTAAAGCCAGGCCATTTAGGACTCAAGGAACTTATAGTAAATATAATAGTATTGATGACAAAATTGATGATCTTCATTTTTATACGCTTAATGTTAAGTTTGGTATTGGTAGGGCAACTTATGACGCTTCACAAGAAATTAGGAATAAGCATATTAATCGAGAAGAAGGCAAAGCATTAGTAAGCCGTTTTGATGGCGAATTCCCGGA
>JASLXW010000768.1 GCA_030740135.1 Nitrospinota bacterium | reverse complement strand
ATGGTTCGGGAGGTTGCCTTCGAACGCCCCGAGACCTCGACGAGCGACTTGAAGACCCATCCTTCCTCGCCGGTCTCAAGCAGGATCTTGAACCAGTCGCCCTGGCGGACCTCTACGTCGTATTGCTCTCCCCTCTTGACCTTGCCGACGATGGGGGAGGTGGTCTGCGGCCGGGCGCGGACATTGCCTTTTGGAACCCGAACGATCAGCGTTTGGGCCTGAGCTGTTGAAACCACAAAAATTGCGACAAGAAAGAAGCAAACAGCGCTGCGCAGGAATGCCTTCATGCCGAGGCTCCAAATTGACACTTTCCAATTTTTCAATTGGATATCTGTAATGTTATCGGAATTCAGGGAATCGATAAAGCATTTCAAGAAAGTTTCCTGCCAGGCAGAAGACGGTTCCCAGCTGCCGACCAGGACCCACCGGCGGCGGCCTCAAGCCGTTCGGTATCCCAAATGAAAGGCCGGGCGAAGACGTTCGGCTGAGGCCTACCAGCCTCCGCCCGGCGGCTTTTGTGTTCGGTCCCACCCCGAA
>JASLXW010000767.1 GCA_030740135.1 Nitrospinota bacterium | reverse complement strand
CGCCGCCCCCCCCCCCCCCCCCCCCCCCCCCCCCCCCCCCCCGGGCCCGGGGCCCCGGGGGAGAGGGGAAAAAAGTCGAGAAAAAGTCGAGAAAAACAAGTTCTCGGAATGGGGCTGGCCTGGTGGGCAAATTGTCGGGGCACCTTGGGGGAGTATTTTTAGACTATTTAGAGGCTCCCAGCTCCCATATACGTCAAAATATGTTTTTGGACAGATTTATTACACAATTTAATTAAAATTCGTCATTATCCCTATTATCCCCATTAGCCCACGGTGCGGGATAGCCCCTCTGGGGCAGATTACTCTAGTTGTTTATATTCCGCTATTAGCCCCTATTCGCCCACTTTGGGGTTGGCGGCATGGGCGCAGCCCTATTAATGCCGTGTATTTCCCTTAGTGTACCCTTCACTCGCGTCAGCAGATGCTGGGACCTATGTAGAGAACTTGAGGGAGGCGATCAAGGAAGCCAAAGGCGGCACCTTGGTCGAGTTGGGTCCTCCTCTCAGAACTAGAGCAGCCCACACCTATAGCTCAGCAGGGAC
>JASLXW010000766.1 GCA_030740135.1 Nitrospinota bacterium | reverse complement strand
GGGTTTGGTTGGAATGTAGTGAGACTGGTGATCGCAATTATCGCGTCCAGGTCAGGGCTGCCACTAAGAAGTTGGAGCTTCTTAAGTACTCCCCGAGGTTGCGAAAGAGGACGCTTCATAAGCTCAGTCGCAAGAAATGATCTCTTGGTTGCTAATGTAGCAGGGAATTCGATTCTGCCCCGGACAGGCCAGTAGCTCTAATTGGCAGAGCACCGCGCTCCAAACGCGGGGGTTGGGGGTTCGAATCCCTCCTGGCCTGTTGGTATGGATTGGTGTCTGTCGGGCTGTCCTCTGGTTATGGTGCCGGAAATATGGAAATCTACAGAAAAACGCAGGGAAGATGGACCAGATTGGGCACCGTTGCTGCTGTAGGAATTTTAGTACTTGTGGGTGCCTGGTATGCCTGGCAGCAGTTAGATACTCTTTCGGACCTCGTCCGAACAGCCGTTCCCTTGGTCATCATAGCCGTGTTCTTTTATATCCTTTTGCGAGTGGTCAACAGCAAGAAGGCCGCTGATTTCATGATTGCCACTGAGGGTGAGATGAAGA
>JASLXW010000765.1 GCA_030740135.1 Nitrospinota bacterium | reverse complement strand
GTTGGACAAACGGGCAAGACAGTTGCCCCCGACCTGTATATCGCTTGTGGCATCAGCGGCGCGAGCCACCACCTGGACGGGATGTCCGGTGCCAGACATATTGTCGCGATCAACACCGACCCCGAAGCGCCCATCTTCAAGGTGGCGCATCTGGGCCTGGTCGCGGACCTTCACGAGGTGGTCCGGAAGGCCATCGCTGCGATTGGAGACCCATGACCGGCGAACAGATTACGCGTCAAATTATGGGTAACGTCCCCGAGTGGCTCGCTATGGCGTTCTACGTGGCTGCCCTGGCTGCGTGTGGCAGTGCGACGTTGTGCTTTATCCTTCGCCTGCGAAAGCACCGCACGGCTTTGCAGCCGCATCAACGCCTGCCAGGTCAGTGGGTTTCGATCGTCAACTACCTGGCGCTTCACCGCGAGCTTCGGCGCGATCCCTACGCCGGCACCGCTCACATGCTGGCATTTTACGGCTTCTTCATCCTGTTTCTAGGCACATGCCTGGTCTTTCTGGAACATCGCACGCCACTTCACTTCTTCTATGGCCGTATA
>JASLXW010000764.1 GCA_030740135.1 Nitrospinota bacterium | reverse complement strand
AGGTCCAGCACCATGTCGCCTCCCAGGAAGCGGTCCGGATTCAGGCGGCCCAGGACCAGGTTGGCGTCGGTCACTGTCGGCTCTGCGCCGCCCTTGCCGTAGCAGGCGGGGCCGGGGTCCGCGCCGGCGCTCTGGGGCCCTACTCGCAGTGCGCCGCCCGCGTCGATCCAGGCGATGCTGCCGCCTCCGGCCCCCAGCGTGTGGATGTCCACGGTGGGCACCTTGACCGGGAAGCCCTCTATCTCGCTCTCCCGGGTACGGCGCACCTCGCCCTGGCTGGACAGGCAGATGTCGAAGCTGGTCCCGCCCATGTCCACCGAGATCGTGTTGAGCTCGCCCGTCTGGTTGGCCAGGGCGACGCCGCCGATGACTCCGGCGGCCGGACCCGATAGGATGGTCAGTATGGGCTTCTCCACGGCGGTTTCTGCCCCCATGATGCCGCCGTTTGACTGCATGATGTGCAGGTCCGACTCCACCCCGACCTCGGATATGCCCCGCTGGAGGCTGCGGAGGTACCGCCCCATGACCGACCCCACGTAGGCGTTGATGGCC
>JASLXW010000763.1 GCA_030740135.1 Nitrospinota bacterium | reverse complement strand
GGACATAGCCCACCAGGTTCTCGACCTTCCCCTTGTCATTCGGCTTGCCCGGACGGCCAAAACGTTCTTTGAACAGGTAGTGGGACTGCAACTCACTAAAGGCCCGGGTGCGCTGACGCTTCCCATCGCCCAGGATGCGCGCCACCGCAAGCTTGGTGTTGTCGTAGAGAATGCTGTGGGGGACGCCGCCGATGAAGGCGAAGGCCGCGTTATGACCGTCGCAGAAGGCCTCGGTCCTCTCCGCAGGATAGGCCTTCACGAAACCCATGTCGCTGTGGGGCAAATCGAAGGTGAAAAACAATACCTTCCCCTCCACCCCGGCAATCTCCGCCAGGGCCTCGCCAAAATCCGCCTGGGCATGGCCGGGTGGGTGGACCAGGGGAACGAACATCTCCTGGGACCGCAACCGCCGCTCCCGCACGTAGTCCTTCACGATGGTGTAACCGCCCGTGAAACCGTGCTCGTCGCGCAGCCTCTCGAAGATCCGCTTGGCCGTGTGACGCTGCTTTCTCACACACTTCCGGTCCCCCTCCACGATGTGGTCGATCACAC
>JASLXW010000762.1 GCA_030740135.1 Nitrospinota bacterium | reverse complement strand
GTCTCAGCAGATATTCGGCCTGGTGCTGACCGACATCTCCCGCAACGTGCCCGAGGTGTCGGAGCGGGTGGTGACGGTCAGCCCGGACGTGGCCAGCTCAACCAACCTGGGCGGTTGGATCAACAGGGTAGGGGTCTGGTCCCGAGACGAGCGCGAGGAGCTGCCGGAGCACGAGGGCGCACAGGCACTCCAGTGGGTCGAGTCGGACAGCGGACAGCACATCGAGCTCGGCATCTCGGAGAACAACCTGTTCATGATGCTCGGCCAGCTCGGTCTCTCCTGCGAGATGAACGGCGAGTTGCTGTTCCCCATCGGCACTCTGTACGACCCCTTCGTGCTGCGGGGCCTAGACGCCCTGGTGTACAGCACCTACTCAGGCGGCCGGTTCATCATCGTTGGCACCCCGTCGGGGATCACCCTGGGACCCGAGGGGGGCAGCCACCAGTCCGTGGTCACGCCCTCAATCGGCGTCGAGTTGCCCGAGATGGCCTTCTATGAGCCCGCCTTCGGCCAGGAGCTGGAGTGGATACTGCTGAACGCACTCGGCAAGATA
>JASLXW010000761.1 GCA_030740135.1 Nitrospinota bacterium | reverse complement strand
CCGCTGGTGACCCCGCCGGTGAAGATGGTCGTCGTGATGATAAGCAGGCTGCCGGCGCTGCAGATCCAGTCCGCGGCGCTCGGCCCGGCGAAAAAAATAGTTTGGGTCTGAGCGGGGCTGAAATCGGTAGTGTTCGAGCTCGCTCTTTCCATCCACCGAGAACCTGGCTTCCCTAGGAAGCGTCCTGAGGCATCGGCTGGCCGGTTTCTGGACCGCCCCTTTCCCGGGGGGGGGGGGGGGGGGGGGGGGGGGGGCGGGGGGGGGGGGGGGGGGGGGCGGGGGGGGGGGGGGGGCGGCCGCGGGGGGCCGAGACCGGTGGGGCGCACCCCCGGAGGGGGCGCAGCCACCCCGGAGAGGGAGCAGCGCACCCCCGAAGACGGGAGCCACGCACCGCCCGAAGGGCGGGAGCGAGGGGGAGGGGCGGCGAGGAAAAAGAACCATCTTGTCAAGATATCGTTCTTTTTTCTCGCCGCCCCGTCCCCCACGCACCGCCCGACAATCGCGAAAGAACGAGGCCCGGAACGGCAAGGCCCCCAAAAGGTACGTTTGCGGGGCTCG
>JASLXW010000760.1 GCA_030740135.1 Nitrospinota bacterium | reverse complement strand
GATCGACAGGTTCATTCCGAAACGATCGATGAGGCGAAGATTCGTGCGGCTGGAGCAAAAATTGTGGCTGCTAAAACCAAGAAGATCACCGCCATGGTAGAAGCTAAAATAAAACTACTCAATCTTTTGACCGAAGAGCAGAGAAAGAAAATGGTGGGAATGCATTCTGCTCATTAGGTAGAGAAAGAATAGAAACGGGGCGTAGCGCAGCCTGGCTAGCGTACCTGCTTTGGGAGCAGGGGGTCGGAGGTTCAAATCCTCTCGCCCCGACCAGTATAATTAATGGGTTATGGTTTCGACCGTAGCCCATTTTTTTTGGGTGAGAGAGGAGAACAAATGAGTCACTATAACACCCAACGAGGGTAGTAACCACCAGCGCCGGAGCGATTCAGGTGAAAATGATTGCAGCTTAACATTCATACTGGTAAAAATGCAGTGGGCAGGTTAAAAGGTTTTGCGGGTCTATATGGTTCAGACAACTTTTCTTTTTATGGATATAGCAGAGACTCGGGTCAATTTTTATATTCGCAAGTCACTGGTTGAAAAAAATGCGCCTGTAGC
>JASLXW010000075.1:9177-11712 GCA_030740135.1 Nitrospinota bacterium | reverse complement strand
CTTTGTTTTTCACTTTTACTTTATCTCGTCCGGGTTCGCTCATCGAAACTGATGGGCAGGGAGACGGTGTTCGCGCGCCGTCATGACCATCTTCGCGTCTTCTTTGGCAAAGCCTCCCGGGACTCAATCCATCATTGTCATTCCGAGCGAGGGGCCTGCCCCAACGAGGAATCTCGCCCCGCGCCCATGATTCTTGCCCGGCTCAATCTGCGTAATCTGTGCAATCTGTGGATAGCCTCATCTTTCGGTTTCTTTTCGTATCATATTGGGTGCGAGGAGACGGAAATCAAGTGGAATTAAGGGGTTTGAAGGAATTCGCCGAAAATCCCGGGCGATGCGGACCATCGCCTGACGTTCGATGTGCGAGCCTCATCGGCTTTGAGCGGAGTCGTCGGAGCACAAAATGGAGTCCGACCCCATCCTCTTATGGGATCCGCGCCCCGCCCACGCGTGCGTGAGGCCGCCCCGAGTCGGTCACCACCACCGCCACGACGATCTCGTCCGCCCGCGGCGCGTCGGGCATCCTCACTTCCATCGAGTCGAAATTCGGAAACCGCCACTCATCGTCCTTGAAGTGAAGCGGCACGTCGATGGCCGTCCCCGGCCCGCCGGATTTGTTGGCCGACGGGATGATGGCCTCTCCGCCGCCCACCGCGATGCGCAGGGGCTTGCCCAGCTTCGGATGAAGGATGGCCGCGCAGTGCTCGAGCTCGCCATCCGCGCCCACGATGGCCGCCTTCCCGTAGCTCTGAACCTTTTCCGCCGGCGCCCCCAGCGCCTGGACGGCCCGTTTGCCCAGGAGCTCGCCCATTTCCGCGCCCAACTCGAAGAGGGGCGACAAGTCCTCGACGTACTTTCCCGCGAAGGGGTTTTGAATCACGGCGAGGGCGGCCGCCTTTCGGACGGGAGGCCGGACCTCTTGATCCGCCTCGGTGAACGTTTCCTCCAGCAGGACCGCCAATTTCCTGATCTTCGTTGCGCTCATGGAACCCACCTCCGATGCGCCGGGCAGTCCCGGCGGATTGAGTCATCCCAATCTATCAGATTCTGTTTGGAGATACAGGGGGCGAATGGGCAAAGTGAATGAAAATAAACACATCCCCACGGAAGATGACCTCGATGGGTTGTCATTTGGAGTTTAACGGGGGCAAGTCCACCATCACCAGAAAAGTCGCAATCAGGATGGGTCACGATCCGTGGGACAGATCATCCGGCTCACCCTTCGCTCCTCACCCGATTCGCTCGGGCCTGCGCAGGACGGTTCGGTCCTTGACGTCGAACAGACCGATGGGCGCGATCTTGAGGTCGGGCAGAAAGTCGCTCACCATGAACAGTTGAGAGTAGAGCAGGTCCCCGAAGCGGAAGCCGCGGGCCTCGAACAGCCCGGTGAGCCGCGTCATCTCGCGGGCGACTTCCGGGAACGGCGCTTCGGACATCATTCCGCCGATGGGGAGGGGAAATTCATAGATGATGTTCCCGCCCTCGGACAGGACGATTCCCCCGCCCATCTGAAAGACCCTGCGGGCCGCCTGACTCATGGCCTTGCGGTCCCGCCCCATCACCAGAACGCCGAGACCCGTATTGAAAGAGGAGGCGAAGCCTTCAATGGCTTCGGCGTATCCCCCGAGCAGGGCGTTGACAACGCGCGTGCGGCGCCGGTCGATCCAGGCCGCGTGGAGCAGGCCCGGAGCTCCGCTCACGTCCACGCGCCCCCCGACCACGGACAGCGTCATGTCTTTCCGGCGGGAGATGACCGCGTTGCTCATCCGCATGACCGGCAGGACGGCCTTCTGGCCCGCCGCCTTCATCCCGAAAATCTCCGGCGAGACCCCCCGCGCCGAGCGCGGGACGGGGTCGAAACCGTAGCGCC
This sequence comes from Nitrospinota bacterium, assembly GCA_030740135.1. The sequence goes on along the minus strand of JASLXW010000075.1, from coordinate 9,842 downwards.
TCCAGTGAAATCTCGGAAACTCGATGAGGAGCTTTCCGTCCCGGGCGACCTCGCGGCCCCGGGCGAACACCCGCCTGGGAAAGGGGGCATCGAGGGAATCCAGGACCAGGATGTCGGCGAAGCGGCCGGGAGCGATCCCGCCGAAGGTCTGGTCCTGGCGGTAATACGTGGCCGGCGTGAGCGTGAGCATCCGGAGAACCTCCATCGGCGGGAACCCCAGCTCCAGCGCAAGCCGATACATGCCTTCGGTGAAGCCCTCTTTGAGCATGTGGACCGGCGACGGGCCGTCCGTCGTCATCATGACGCGGGCGGTCGAGAGTCGGCCGTTGTTCAGGATTTCCGCCAAGCGCCCCAGATCGGGCCGCAGCGAGCTGTGACGCAGCATCACATAGAGTCCCAGGCGCAGCCGTGTCAGGGTCTCCTCCGCGTTGATGGCCTCGTGGCAGGAGCTGAGCCCGGCGGCCGTCATGGCGTTAATCCGGTTGTAGGAGGCTCCAGCGGTGTGGCCCTCGACGGGTTTTCCCAGGCGCAACGCGTCGGCCATCCCGCGCAGGACGTTCGGCCTCCCTTCCCACACGTCCAGCCACCGGGTGACCTCGGACGTTGAGATGATATCGGGCCTGTTGAGCAGGCGGCGGATGCGCGAGGCCGTGAAGTCTCCCAAC
>JASLXW010000075.1:8787-9167 GCA_030740135.1 Nitrospinota bacterium | reverse complement strand
TGGGGGTCGGTCGTCTGGGAAATGAGGCGGGCCGTCCAGAAAATAGACAAGGGCAGGCGCGACACGTCTTCCAGCATGCGGTCGAACCCCGCGGGCCGGCAGAGCTGGAGGAAGAAGAGGTTGTCGTAGACGAGGGTGGTGGTCCCCCGGCGAACGACCTCTTCCGCAAACGTGACGGGGTTGTAGATCACCCAGGGATGGGCGTGCGGCTCGACGTAGCCGGGGACGAGGGTTTTCCCCCGGACGTCCAGGATGCGCGTCCTCTTCCCGGCGAGGGCCTCCGCCCCATTTCCCACGTAGGCTATCCGCCCGCCGGAGACAGCGACGTCGGCGGGAAAGACCTCGCCCGAATGAACGTTGGCCAGCCGGCCTCCCCGGAA
>JASLXW010000075.1:6462-8777 GCA_030740135.1 Nitrospinota bacterium | reverse complement strand
AGATCAGGTCCGCCGGCCGCTTGCCCTTGGCGGCATCCAGAAGGCGCGCGGCCTCTGGGGGCTCCATCGCGAAATGGGTCAAGTTCGGGAGCTTCCTGAACTGACTGCCCTGAACGCAGTGCTTGAAAAGCGCTCGAAAGCGCCGGTGGCGGCTTCACGGTCACGATCGGGGGTTCATCGACAGGTCCGATGAAAAAAGGCGCACGGGCACGCCTTCCAGCTTCCCCGGGAGCGCCTACCTCACCGGACGACTCTCACTTGAAATACAGTGTGTAGGCGAACTCGTTTCCGCACTTGGGGCAGGACAGGTTGTAGCCGACGAAGAATTGGTCATCGCGGTTGTAGACCACCTCGCTGTCCTGGCTGATCTCGAAGTTGCACCGGGGGCAGCGCACGCCCACCAACCCTTTCGGGAGGCTCGCCGCCCGGGTCTCCCTTTCATCTTCCTTTTCCGCCACGGTTTACTCCCTCGCTCCTGCGGGCCTCACGGCATCACCTGTAGGGACATGACCTTCTGGATCTCCTCGTTGCTCCACCAGTGGCGCATCATGCCTTCGGGCGATCCGATGTACTCCTGGGTTCGGTCGATCCCGTACTTGTCCCACTTCTGGTTGACCATCAGGCAGGTGTTGGTCGCGGGACGGGTCGTGGGGGGGAACTTGAGCGGAATCCCCTTGCCGACCCCCTCGGTCCCCCAAATCTCCCGGGGCGCCCAGTGGTACGGCCGGGTCGCGTCGATGAGGACCCGGTCCTGGAACCCCTTTTCCTCGGGCGGGATGCGGGGATCCAGGCGCGAACCCCGGTGGTTCTTCCAGACCTTGATGTCTTCGCTGGCCCGCGTGCGCCAGGCGATGGACCAGTTGACCAACTCCGTGTTCCAGGGGTCGATGTCCTCGTCCACGACGATGACGTGCTTGTACGCCCACAACGTCGCCTTCGAGCCCCAAAGGGCGCTGGCGATGAGGTCGGCATGGGCCTCCATGAGCGGTTTGATGGAGACCACGCAGTTGGCGTACCCGCAGGAGTCCAGGGGCATGGCCACGTCGAGAACGCCTTTGATCGAGTTGCGCTCCAGGACGTCCCAGGCGTATACGGCGTGGCCGATGGCGAGGGTCATGTGGTCCTCGTTGACAGGGTGACCCTCCAGCGTGCCGCGGAAAATAGGGTCGTTCCGGTAGGTGATACACCTGCACCGGAAAACAGGCTTGGGACCGGGGACGTTTCCGTAGTAGCCCGGATATTCCCCTAACGGCCCCTCCATCTTGCGTTCTTTGGGGTGAATGGTTCCCTCCAGGACGATTTCCGCGTTGGCCGGGACGTACAAATTCACCGTCTCACAGGGCACCACGTCGATGGCCTCCCCCCGGATGGCGCCGGCCACCGACATCTCATCCAGCGAATCGACCGTGGGGCAGCAGGCCATGTACGTCAAGGCCGGCTCTTGCCCGATGACGACGGCGACCTCCATCGGCTCGTCCTCGACGATCTTCTGGTAGTAATGCTCGCCGATGTGCTGGTTGGCGGGATCGAGCTGGATGCCCGTCTCCGTCTTGGAGTGCATCATCATCCGGTAGGTCCCGACGTTCACCCAATCAGAGCCGGGATCCCGGGTGATCACGGAAGGCATGCTCCCGATGAGACGGCCGCCGTCCCGCTCGTTCCAGTGAGGGGTGGGGAACATCTCCAGGTCCACCTCATCGCCCTTGAGAATGTTTTCCTTGACCGGGCCGGTTTTGACCATCCGGGGCGGGATATGTTCGGACTTATCGTTGATGCGTTGTTTCAGGGTCCGGATGATCTCGTTCTGGGTGGTGTTCCTCGGGTCCAGTCCGAGCATCATCGCCGACCGATGCCAGGACCGGAACGCACCGGTGAAGAGCTTGTTGGGCCCCGGGGCTTTGTAGCCCTTGATGTTCTCGAAGAGGAGGGCCGGTGAGGCGTCGCCGTAGATGTCCCAGGTTCGCCGGAGAACCGCCCCCAACTCGAACTTCCAGTTCACCTCCTCTTGGATGCGCGCGAGCTGCCCCTCGGCCTCCAGCGCCGCAACCCACGCCCTGATGTCCTTGTACGCCACCCGGGTGTCCTTCGGAACTTGCGTTGATTTCCGCCTTGCTGTTGTTCTCGCCACCGCCTCGTCCTTTCAGATCCTCGGGAGCAATCTCATCGCGATTGGCCGCCCGCCGAATTCGGGCGCACCGCAACGCCGGACCGACTCTCCGCCGCGGTCGTGTGTCCGTCCGGTCACATCCTCAGACGGGCGGGCGCCGCCCGGGGCTCCCGCGCGCGGCGTAACGCCTACTTCGTGATGCCGATGT
>JASLXW010000075.1:0-6452 GCA_030740135.1 Nitrospinota bacterium | reverse complement strand
CCGATGTACTTTCCTCCGACGACCTTGAGGATGACGATCCCGCCCGAGCCGTCTCCGACCTTGTTCATGGAGGTCGCGCCGGAGACGCCGTCATACCCCTTCAGCTCCTGCCATCCCCGGCGGATCTTCTCGCGGTCCTTCGCCAGGTCGCCGGGCTTGTTGGTGACACCCTTTTCCTCGATGATCCTCTTGGTGATGTAGACGTTGTCATAGGCGCGGGGGCCGCCGTAGGGGGGCTTTCTGCCTCCGCTTCTCTTCTTATACTTGTTCAGGTAGTCCGCCACCTTCGGCCGGGGGTCGTCGATCCACGCGGCCGTGGACATGTACGCCCCCTCCGACGCCTTGCCCGCAATCTTAACGAAGCCGGGCGCGCCGGCGCAGGCGCCTCCGACGAAGGGGACGTTCAGCCCCTGCTTGCGGGCCTCTTTTGCGAGGCCCGCCGCCTGCTGGTAGCAGGCGCCCAGGGCGATGCCGTCCGGATTGAGGGCCTTGGCCTTGGTGATCTGCGCGGAGAAGTCGGTGTCCTTGGTCCGGTAGGTCAACATGCCCAGGAGCTTGACGCCGTTTCTCTTCAGCAGCACGGGCATGATCTTCGTGCCCTCGGCCTTGGACACGGCGTCCTCGATGTCGTGGATGATGACGACCTTCCGGATCTTGTACTCGCCGATCCAGGCCTTCACCACCGGGGCGAGCTGCTTGTCGCTGGTGAGGGTGTTGCGGAATCCCCACTTGCTCAACTTGGAAAGACCCGGCTTGGAGGAGCAGAAGGAGATGACCGGCGTCTTGAGCCGCTCCAGCATGGGAAAGATAAGCTCGACGAGCGAGCTGAAACAGGGTCCGGACACGGCGAGGACCTTGTCCCGCGTCGCCAGCTTCTTGATGAACTTGATCCCCTCGGCCTCCTTGGTGTGGGTGTCATAGAAAATGATCTTGATGGGGACGCCCTTGATGCCTCCGGCCGCGTTGATCTCGTCGCGGGCCATCTCCATGGAGATCTTGGCGGCCTTGCCCCATTCGGCCCCTTTCCCCGTCAGGGGGACCATGGCCCCGATCTTGACCACCCGCCCGGCCAGCTTGGCCGCCGGGGCCCGAGTGGGCAGGGCCAGAAGCGCCGCCGCAAGGACGACGATCAGGATTGGGAAAATCGACTGTACCTTCCTCATCGCTTGGCTCCTCCATCTATGCGCACCCCCGTGTAGGACACCCGCGCCGGGAGGGGGGGATCCCGGCGGGATTCACGGCTACGGGCCGCGAGATTCCCCTTCCGCGTGACCGACCTTCTCCGGGGCGGCGCGCCTGCCCAAATAGGTGCGCTGGACCTCCGGATCGTTCAACAGGCTCTCGGCGGCGCCCTCCAGGGCGATGGCTCCCCGTTCGAGGACGTATCCCCGGTCGGCGAGCTGAAGCGCCCGCCGGGCGTTCTGCTCGACGAGGAAGATGGTCTTCCCTTCCCCTTTCAGGTCCCGCAGGGTCCGGAAGATCTGCGTCACGATCATGGGCGCCAGCCCCAAAGAGGGCTCGTCCAGAAGAAGCAGGCGGGGTCTGGCCATCAGGGCCCGGCCGATGGCCAACATCTGCTGTTCGCCTCCGCTCAGCGTGCCGGCGATCTGCCCCTTCCGCTCATCCAGGGCGGGGAACTTGCGGAGGACTTCCTCCAGGTCCCGCCGGACGCCCTTGTCGAACCTTGTGTGGGCGCCCATCTTCAGGTTCTCCAGCACGGTCATCCGCTTCAAAACGGCCCGCCCTTCCGCCACCTGGCTGATTCCCATCTTCACCGTCCGGTGAGGGGGCCGCTGCGTAAGGCGGGCGCCCTCGAACTCGATGGAGCCCCGGGTCGGATAAATGAGGCCGGAGATGGTTTTCAGCAGTGTCGTTTTGCCGGCTCCGTTGGCGCCGATGAGGGTGACGATCTCCTTTTCGTGCACCGAAAGGCTCACCCCGTGAAGGACTTCGATCTCCCCATACCCGGCGTGCAAGTCCCGGATGACGAGCATATTCAGAGGGTCTCCTCCTCGCCCAGGTACGCTTCGATGACGGCCGGATTGTCCTGGATCTCGGCGGGCAGGCCCTCGGCGATCTTCTCGCCGAAGTTCAAGACGGTCACCCGATCGGAGACTCCCATGACCAGGTTCATGTCGTGTTCCACCAAAACGATGGTGACCCCCCGCTCCCGGACCCGGGTGATCAGCCGATCCAATGCCTCGGTCTCCCGGGGATTCATTCCCGCCGCCGGCTCGTCCAGGAGAAGCAGGCGGGGCCGGGTGGCCAGGGCGCGTGCGATCTCCACCAGACGACGCTCTCCGTAGGAGAGGCCCGTGGCCTTGAAGTGGCGCTTGTCGCCCAAGCCGAAATACTCCAACAACTCCAAGGCCTCCCGCCGCATCTCGCGCTCTTCCGGAACTTCGCTGAACGGACGGTGGAAGACCGTCTTTCGGAAGGTCGGCAACAAAGAGGCGCAGAACCGGCAGTGCTGGCCCAGCATGACGTTCTCCAGGACCGTCATGTGGCCGAACAGCCGAATATTCTGGAAAGTGCGGGCGATTCCGCGAATCGTCCGCCCGTGCGGACGCAGACCTTCGAGGGCCTCGCCCTCGAAGGCGATCTCCCCCGCGTCGGGCGAGAGCATGCCGCTGACGAGGTTGAACAGGGTCGTCTTGCCGGCGCCGTTGGGTCCGATCACCGCGTGGATGTCGCCTTCACGGACCTCGAAATCGACTTCCCGCAGGGCGTAAAAGCCGCCGAAACGCTTGGTCAGTCTCCGGACCTGAAGGGGGATGCCGGCGGCGGTCTCAGGCATCGGCGAACCTCCGCTCCAGGAACCGGCGGACGGACTCCCGCGTCAGGAGACCTTGTGGGCGGAAGATCATCATCACAATGATGATCAGGCCATAGACGATGAGGCGTTTTTCGTTCTCGAAGTCCAGAAAATCATAGAGAAAGCCGTACACGCGATTCAAGGGGAACGGGGCGGTCCAGGAGGTCGGGACCAACTCCAGCCAGTCCCGCAGGGACCTGAGGAATTCGGGCAGAAGGGACAAGAACCCGGCGCCCAGGACCGGGCCCCAGTACGTGCCTCCGCCGCCCACGACCACGAACATCAGGACCTCCACGGCCACGAGGACGTTGAAGGTCGTCGAGTCCACGTAGGTGAAGTAGTGGGCGAGGAGACTCCCCGCCAGACCCGCGATGCCGGCGCCCAGGCCGAAGGCCAGGAGCTTGGTGCGGACGACGTCGATCCCCATCACCTCGGCCGCCGTTTCGTCCTCGTGGATGGAGACCATGGCCCGCCCCAGGCTGGAGCGCTCGAGGCGCGCGAAAAACACCAAGAGGCTCAAGACCACCGCGTAAATGTAGAACAATGCCCCTTTGAGGAACGGGATATTCTGGAATCCCTGCGCCCCGCCGGTGTAGTCCCAGGTGAGGATGATCACCTGGGCGATCTCGCCGAAACCCAGCGTGAGGAGCAGAAGGTAGATCCCCTTGATCCGCAGCGCCGGGAAGCCGATGCCCACACCGATGATCCCCGCCACCAGCCCTCCCACCAGAAGACCGGGGAGAAAGGGCAGCCCGAACTTGACCGTCATGATTCCCGACGCGTATGCCCCCACCGCCATGAAGCCCGCCTGACCCAGGGAGATCTGGCCGGTCTTGTAGGGGAGGTAGAAGCTGAAGGCCGAGATGATATTGATGCCCGTGAAGACCAGAAGGCTCTCGGTGTATTCGTCGACCATGTCCGTCCTTAACTCGTCTCCACCGTGCGCGTGCCGAACAGCCCGGTCGGACGATAGAGGAGGATGAGGATGAGGATCACGAAGGTGAACAGGTCCCGGACGGAAGTCCCCAGGTAGGCCGCGGTGAGGATCTCCACCATCCCGAGGATGAGACCCCCGACCATGGCGCCCGGCACATTGCCGAGCCCCCCGAGGAGCATCACCACCAGGCCCTTCACCGACACCTCCAGGCCCATGAACGGCGAGATGGCGCTGTTCTTCACGCCGTCGAGGACGCCGGCCACGCCCGCCAGCGCCGACGCGAGGACGAACGTAAACAGGACGACCCCGTTGACGTTGACCCCCAGGAGCGCCGCCGTCTCGTGGCTTTCGGCCGTCGCCCGCATGGCCCGGCCCAGCTTGGTGCGGTTGATGAAGAGCCAGAGAACGACCATCAGGACCAGCGCGACCACGAGGATGAAGAGCTGAACGGAGCTGATGGTGACGGGTCCCAGGCGGTAGAGCACCGGCTTGATCTTCTCCGGAAAACCCACCTGCTCGCCCCCGAAGATGTAGATGGCCAGGTTTTGCAGGACGATGGTGACGCCGATGGTGCTGATGAGCGGCGCCAGGGGGTAATCCTTGCTGACGGGCCGGACGGCGACGAGGTCTACGATCAGGCCCAGGATGGCGGTGGCGATCATCGCCCCGAGGAGGGCGACATAAATGTTGGTTCCGGGGAGAAGCGCGATTTGCAGACCGATGAAAGCCCCCATCATGAAGACCTCGCCGTGGGCGAAGTGAAGGAGGCCGAGGACTCCGAATATCAGCGTGTATCCGATGGCGACCAGAGAATAAGAGGCCCCCAACATCAGACCGTTAATCAACTGTTGAAAGAACATGCCCTCTCCCGCGGCATCTGTTCCACGGAGAGCCTTTCGGCCCTCCTCTCCGCCCACTTCGCCCGACGCAAGTCCTCCCGCCGAATCCGGATCCGGCGGGCGCCGTTCGTCGAGGGCCGGTAGATCCAACCATGGGCCTGTAACAGTTCGGAAGTCAACGGCTTAAAGGGAGTCTACCGGAAAAATGAAAACCCTGTCAATGAGTGGCCCGAAGCTTCCGACCCGCCGAGTGGAAAGGGGGAGGCCCTCCGGGGACGTCACCGTTCTCGCGCCGGACGGAAACGGCGGGATTTTCTCCCCGGGCGGCCGAGGAGGATTCCGGAACGGGAAGAGGAGGTTTCGGCTTGACAGCATCCGGCCCTATTGTGGCCCTGATGGCCATGCCGAACAGGAAGGGGAATCCCCGCGCGGCCGGCGGCGGCGCCGATCGGACGGGGGGGGGATGAACCGTGGCGGCTTTCGATTCCATCATTATCGGAGGCGGCCACAACGCGCTGATCCGCGCGGGCCACCTGACCAAATCGGGCCGGCGGACGCCGGTTCTCAAGCGCCGCCAGAGGGTCGGCGAGGTGATTCCGGGGACACCATACTTAATTCTTGACCCTTGGCATGCGCCGCCATCGTGTCGGTGCATGCCAAGAATCGCACGGGCGTGGCGCCGGGCTTACCCCATCACCTCACTCAGCGGGGCAATCGCGGGCGGGAGACCTTTTGGCGGCGACACGGTGCGTGGAGCTCAATGCCGGTGCGGGCGGCGATGGTGAAGGTCAAGCCCCCGCTTGAAAGGGCCGGGAAAAAGCTAGAAGAGGCATTGGGTCGCATCCCGAAACGCCAAAAGCCGGAACGAAAAAGGGGGCATATAAGCAAGAATTAAGTATGGTGTCCCTACGATTCTCCCTACGATTCCCCGCTTCAGCCGCGGGTTAGATTGAACGCCCCTTTGCCTCAAAACTCAGCGACTTTTCCAATAACCGGGCCTTCTGCGTCCATGAGCGACGGCGACAATCTGCACAGTATCACCCATCTCACGATATATGACAGCGAACGGGAATCTGCGAAGAAGGAAACGGCGCGTTCCCTGTAAATATGAGGGCCACCGCCCGGGAGCCTCTCTAAGACGTTCGATGGCGTGGTCCAGTTCCACGAGGAAAGCTTCTGCCAGATTTTTCACTCCGCTCCCGGTACCACTCGAAAGCCACCTGAGCTTCTGTAATTGCTTCCGGGTGAAACTCGAACGGTCGCTGGGCCATCATTGCCCAGCGATTCTGCGACGAGCCTCAGACCAAGGAACAGGCTTCACCCTTCCCGAATCAAGCTCCCGCAGCCGCCGATCGATCTCGGCCTGCCACGCCGATTCTGCATCCTCATCGACCTCTTGATCGAGGCTGTCCAGCAGGGACGCCGCGAGTGCGGCTCGCGCGTCCTGTGGGAGTTTAAGGGCCTCCTCAAGCAGGCGAGTTGGGTCTCCATTCATAGACCGCATCCTACACCTGATATGTTGCCTGTTTCAATCTTTCGCTTCTAGTCAATTCCAAGGACACCATACTTATATTCTTGCCTTTTGGTTTGCGCCGCAATCGTGTCGCCGCATGCCAAAAATCGCACGGGCTGTGGCGCCGGGCTTACCCCATCACCTCACTCAGCGGGGCAATCGCGGGCGGGAGACTTTTTGGCGGCGACACGGTGCGTGGAGCTCAATCCGGTGCGGGCCGCGATGGTGAAGGCCAAGCCCCCGCTTGAAAGGGCCGGGAAAAAGATTGAAGCCCACATTTCCCATATGGATCATAAGTTTTGTCGGACCGAATGCCTTTTTCTCGTGTAAAATCAAGGTGTTGGCCTC
>JASLXW010000759.1 GCA_030740135.1 Nitrospinota bacterium | reverse complement strand
GCCCGCCCCCCCCCCCCCCCCCGCCGCCCCCCCCCGCCCCCCCCCCGGTACTATGAGGGGCCATGATGAGGTACGATGAGGTGCTATGCAACATGATGAGGTACGACGAGGTACTATGCAACACGATGAGGTACTATGAAGCTCTATGAGGTACGATGAGGTGCTTTGAGGTGTGGCGAGGTCCTGCGAGGCACACGATGAGGTGCTATGAGGTACGCTTGGATACTATGGAATATTTCGAGGTACCATGTGGTACGATGCGGTGCGATGAGGTACGATGAAGCTCTCTGAGATACGATGAGGTACGATGAAGGACGATGAGGTACGATGAGGGAGTCCGATATAGAGACCTATGGCCAATTCGAATGCCTTCTGGGTCATTCGAGTTGCGGCAAGCACTGCAACCGATTCTTGGGCATTCGGCCCACTACCACCAATTCGAATGCCTTTCAGAGGGCGGGTGGGGTGGGTGGGGGGGGAGAGCATTGCGGGGGAGGGAGGGAGGGGGGGAGGGGGGGGGGGGGGAGAGCATTGGGAGGGGGGGTGGGGGGAGGGGGAAGGGGGT
>JASLXW010000758.1:337-566 GCA_030740135.1 Nitrospinota bacterium | reverse complement strand
TGCCCTACCAGGTCAACAAGGCGACCCTCATCGAGAAGATCGCTGGCCTGATCAAGAACAAGCGCCTGGACGGCATCAGCGAGCTGCGCGACGAGTCCGACCGGCGCGGCATGCGGATCGTCATGGAGCTACGTTCCGGCGTCCAGGGCCTCGTGATCCTCAACAACCTCTACAAATTCACCGCGATGCAGAGCTCTTTCTCCGCCAACATGCTGGCCATAGTGGACGG
>JASLXW010000758.1:0-290 GCA_030740135.1 Nitrospinota bacterium | reverse complement strand
AGTTGAAGCGGGCCCAGGCACGCTCTCACATCCTGGATGGCCTGCGCATAGCCTTGGCGAACCTCGACTCCATCATCGCCTTGATTCGAGGCGCGGCGGACGCCGAGGCCGCCAAGACCGGCCTCATGACGTGGTACGACCTGTCCGATCTGCAGGCCCAGGCCATCCTGGACACGCAATTGCGCCGTATCGCCGCGCTGGAGCGGGAGCGTATCGAAACCGAATACAAGGAGCTCCAGAAGACGATCCGCGATCTGGAGGAGTTGCTCGCCAATCCCGAGAAGGTCGAC
>JASLXW010000757.1 GCA_030740135.1 Nitrospinota bacterium | reverse complement strand
GAAAACGGCCTCAACGGTTGAAAGATCGACTTCCAGGCGCTCCACATTGTGGAGAAGCCCTTTCACGCTCACACCCCCGTCCATGAGAACCGTGTGGGCTGTGTCTCCCTCATGCGTTCGAATAAGGAGCGAGAGGCCGTGCTCCGCCAGGAGCGGGGTTTTCATGAATCCCTGGTCGTCCGATCTGGGAGGACGCATGACGCATTCTTGATTGGGGAGCAGGGTGTCGACGTAATTGTCAATCAGAAACTGGATTTCGGCATGATCTACGGGTTTTAAATCGAGCTTCGGAGGGGACATGTCTTCTCTCCTCGTGGAGGGGAAAGGGGACGTTTCGAGGAGACTTCTTCCAGCTACGGAGTCGAATGCGTTCTGCCTGATGACCGGAATTCCCCATTTCAAATCCGGACAGACCCGTACCGACCGCTCGTTGCTGGTTTAGCCCAATCAGACACCTCCCTCCCGGACCTGTCAACAGCCTTCCGGGCTCCTGAAACCCGGATTTCAGTGGATTCCAGGGACACCATACTTAATTCCTGACTTCTGGCTTGCGCCGCCATGGTGTC
>JASLXW010000756.1 GCA_030740135.1 Nitrospinota bacterium | reverse complement strand
TGGGAGATCCGCCTCTACCCGTCGACCAAGCGCACGGCGACCGTCGGCGGCCACGTGGCCGGGGGCAGCGGGGGCGTCTCTCGGGAGGCGAGCGTCGGATCACAGGGCCGCCGCTCGCCCCCACTCGATATGCGCCATCGTTTGTGAAACCGGATGAATCGAGACGGCATCGACCGCATCCATACACCGCCTGCGCTCCGCTTTCCTCATTCCGCCCCCCGCGCCCGCGGACAGTACCCCTCGACGTGGCTTACCGGACGGCCCGCCCCCTTTTTACGTCTCCACAAGGCATAGAAACCCGTCCCTTTTGTCCCCCCTGTACTGCCGGTTGATTGTCTCTTGGGGTTGAAGGGGTTACGTGTAGCCGATGGCCTCCCGCCGTTCAATCGGGAGGGTGAAACGTATGTAAACGCCAATCAGGACTTGGACAATTCACGGACAACGGCTTTTAAGGGAAGCGGAAACAATCAGTTATGGGGGACTATTTGATATAGTGCTCCCCATTAAGAGCGGGTTTGAAATAAGGGAGAATTGGGGCTGACCGGGCGAGGAGGTCCGCCATGGAG
>JASLXW010000755.1 GCA_030740135.1 Nitrospinota bacterium | reverse complement strand
GCAACCATGACCGGCAGACGAAGCTCCGCGTGCTCGCCGATCCTGACCGCGGCTATGTTCATGTCATAGACGGCCTGGGGGTCCCGGGCCAACAGGATGATCCAGCCCGTGTTGAGCGCAAAGTACAGGTCCGAATGGTCGCCACGGATATCCAGAGGCCCGCTGATGGAGCGTGTTACCAGGTCCATCACCATGGGAAAACGAGTGCCGGACTGGACAGGGAACTGCTCCAAGCCGTAGAGAAGGCCCTGGGAGCTGGTCGCATTGAAAACGCGTCCCCCACCGGTGCTGGCCCCGTAGCAGATGCCGGCGGCGCCGTGCTCCCCATCGGCGGCCACCATGCGGATGGTGTGCTCACCCTGGGCGTACATTTCGTCCAGGTACTCGGCGATCTCAGTGGATGGCGTGATGGGGTAGTAGCCCATCAGGTGGAAGTTGATGTGGTTGGCTGCCAGGGCGGCCATCTCGTTACCGCTCTTGAAATCCACGATCTGGGACCTAACGCCCTCGGCCCCTTTTGGCGCAGTGGCTACCATTGGTGTGTCTCCTTGCTTGCCACGTGAGGCCTCAC
>JASLXW010000754.1 GCA_030740135.1 Nitrospinota bacterium | reverse complement strand
CAGGCTTGATGGTCCACCCGGCGCCGGGCCACCACGATGACACCCTGGCCAACGCCGTGCTGGCCCATTGCCCGGACCTGGAGGGAGTGGGCGGCACCTTGCGGCCCGGCATCGTCCACCGCCTGGACAAGGACACCTCGGGGCTGCTGGTCGTGGCCAAGAACGATCGAGCCCACGCCAGCCTGTACACGCAGTTCAAGGAGCGCCGCGTCTCCAAGGCCTACCGGGCGCTGGCCGTCGGCGGGGTGCAGCCGCCCGAGGCGATCATAGATGCCCCCATCGGACGACATCCAAGGGACGCCAGGCGCATGGCCGTTGTCAGCACGGGGCGGGAATCGAGGACGCCCTACGTCGTGGTGGCCAGGTTCGATGGCTTCACGCTCGTGGAGGTGAGGCCCGCCACGGGACGCACGCACCAGATCCGCGTCCACATGGCTTCGATCGGACATCCCCTGGCCGGCGACGCCACCTACGGCAGGCCCCATCCCGCGCTGAGGCGCCACTTTCTCCACGCCACGTTGCTGGGCTTCGAACACCCGTCGTCGGGCGGAGCCGTCCAGTTCAGTTCGGGG
>JASLXW010000753.1 GCA_030740135.1 Nitrospinota bacterium | reverse complement strand
CTGCATCCCGATGATCTTGAGGGGAACGCCGGCCAGCCGGCCGAAGATGACGGACACCGCGACCACGCCGGCGATCTCGTAGCTCCCGGCGCCGAGCTTCTTGGCGGTGTCCGACCCGCCGTATCCCCGCACGATATTGACGTCGAGGCCCTCGGCCTTGTAGTAACCCTTGTCCCGCGCCACGAGCCAGCCGAGGTCGCGGCCGTAGATCAACCAGCCCATGCTGTAGGTCATTTTCTCGAGCGCGACGGCCGACGTCGCGAACATGAGGACGACAGCCAATGTGAAGATCCCGGCCTGTCTGATCTTTCTCACTTTTCCACCCTCCTCACCTGTGATGTACCCGGATCCACGCGGACGCATCCCTCCCCATTTGACAATACTTCAATCCGCCCTCGTGGAAGAGCTCCACTGTTTCCGATCGAGTTCAACGCTAGCAATACCGACATACTGTTGTCAATACATATAGTGCTCCCTGTCAAGGGCGGAGTAAAAGTGACCTGCCCCCCTGAAACCGGTGCAGTTTGAGGGTTAGGATTTTCGTACAGCTTTCGGACTGGATTGGCCTAGAA
>JASLXW010000752.1 GCA_030740135.1 Nitrospinota bacterium | reverse complement strand
TGCTTAGCAACTAGATCACGAGCATCTGAATACTTTTTGTGTTTCTCGCCTGTCACACGGGATGCGGCGAGATTGAACCACATATGAGCCTGAACGTAGTCCTGGGCCACGCCCTGGCCTTTGTCGTACATAACGCCGAGGTTGGATTGGGCCCTGGCGAAGCCCTGCAGTGCGGCCTTGCGATACCACTTCACCGCCAGGGCGTAGTCCTGGGCCACGCCCCGGCCATTCTCGTACATAAAGCCAAGGTTGGATTGCGCTAAGGCGTTGCCCTGCAGTGCGGCCTTGCGATACCAGGTCACCGCCTGAGCGTAGTCCTGGGCCACGCCCCGGCCTTTGGCGTACATAAGGCCAAGGTTGTATTGGGCAAAGGCGTTGCCCTGAAGAGCAAGCCTTCTAAATTCCTTGAACGCTGTTTTAAAGTCACCACGGTTGTAGGCGGCTACGCCAGCAGCGAAGTCTGCACTGGCCGAGGTTGTAGCGAGAAACAAGGACAGAAGGGAAAGGAAAAGAATGTTCTTTCTGCTAACGCGCATTTTCGCGTACACCCACATATTTGAGGTGTCCAAGAG
>JASLXW010000751.1 GCA_030740135.1 Nitrospinota bacterium | reverse complement strand
ACGACCTGATGGGGCGACTGCGCCGCTTCTCGACCCAGGAGAAGCTGGCTCTGGAATCCTGGCTGGAGGCTCGCGGAGCCACGGCTGGAGGCTGAGGAAGCGATGTGAATGCGGGTTGGCACCACCCGTGTGCCGAGTCGGGGAAACGATAATGAAGAAGAAGACGATCCGGACCATCCCCCAGGAGCGGACCTCGATCCCCGTGCAGGCTCCCGCCGCGCGGGTGGAGAATTTCGAGGAAGTCGCGCTGGGTTACCGGCTGGAGCAGGCGTTGAACGAGGCCGAGCGCTGTCTCATGTGCTCAGACCCCGCCTGTATTCCCGCCTGTCCCGTCGCGATCGACATCCCCGGCTTCATCGAGAGGATCTCCGAGGAGGACTACCGCCGCGCCTACAACACCCTCACCGAGGCGAACCTGCTGCCGGCGATCTGCGGCCGGGTGTGCCCCCAGGAAGACCAGTGCGAGCGCGTCTGCCCCGTCGGCGACACGCTGGAGCCGGTCGCCATCGGCAGGCTCGAGCGTTGGGTCGGGGACCTGGCGCTCGCCAAGGGATGGACTACCACGCCGTACATC
>JASLXW010000750.1 GCA_030740135.1 Nitrospinota bacterium | reverse complement strand
ACGGCCGCCAGCGAATCATCATTTCCGAGCTGCCCTACCAGGTGAACAAGACCACGTTGATCGAAAAGATCGCCGACCTGGTGCGCGGCAAGGTCCTGGGCGGGGTCAGCAACCTGCGCGACGAGTCCGACCGCGACGGCATGCGGATCGTCATCGAACTCAAGCGCGATGCCTTCGCGCTGCAGATCCAGAATCAGCTTTTCAAGCACACCGCCCTGCAGACTACCTTTGGCTTGAACATGGTCTGCCTGGTCAACGGGCAGCCGCGCACGCTGGGGCTCAAGGATATGCTGTCCGAGTTCATCAAGCATCGCGAGAAGGTGGTCACCCGGCGGGCCAATTTCGATCTCAACCGTGCCCGCGAGCGCGAGCACATCCTGCTGGGCTTCCTGGTGGCGCTGGACAACATCGACGAGGTGGTCGCGATCATCCGCGGCGCCGACACCACCGATGACGCCCGCGAGGGCCTGATGGGGCGCTTCGAGCTCACCGAGGTCCAGGCTAATGCCGTCCTCGATATGCAGCTTCGCCGGCTGGTGGCGCTGGAGTCGCAGAAGCTGCGCGACGAGCTCGGAG
>JASLXW010000074.1 GCA_030740135.1 Nitrospinota bacterium | reverse complement strand
ACTACCTGACGCCCGCCCAGGACCTGGAAACATTCAAAAAAACGGCCCCCGTGTCTCATATGTCTTGAACCCATACATCCGGTTGACTCGTACGGGGCCGATTCCGTAGGATCGTGGCCCCGTAGCGAAAACCACTTCAGAACCCGTTGCCGGAGCCCGCTTCGGCCACACCCTTTTCACGGAGGCGGAACAAGATGGCTTCGGACCCGATCAAGGTCGTCCTGACCGACTACGTGTGGGAATCCCTCGAACCGGAAGAGTCGCTCTTCCGCTCTCTGGACGTCGAATTCCTCGCCATCCAGTGCAAAAGCACCGAAGAGCTGGTGGAGGCGGCCCGGGGCGCCCGGGTGTTGCTGAACACCTATTTCGCCCCCCTGGACCGGTCGCTCTTCGAGGCCCTGCCTTCGCTGAAGATGATCGCCCGCTACGGCATCGGGGTGGACACCATCGACCTGGAAGCCGCCACCGATCACGGCATCATCGTTACGAACAATCCCACGTACTGCCTCGACGAGGTGGCCGAGCACACCCTGGCCCTCCTTCTGGCCATGGCCCGGAACATCGCCGTCTATGACCGGGACGTCCGCCGGGGCGTCTGGGACGTGGAGGCGGCCAAGCCCATGCACCGGATCGCCGGCAAGACCCTCGGGGTCCTGGGTCTCGGGAGCATCGCCAGAAAGGTGGCCGCGCGGGCGCGGGCGTTCGAGATGCGGGTCCTGTATCACGACCCGTACGTGCCGGCGGAGGAAGGCGAGAAGGAGGGGGTGGAGGCGGCGTCGCTGGACAGGTTGTTCGAGGAGTCGGATTTTCTGACCGTCCACACCCCCCTGCTTCCCGACACCCGCCACATGATCGGCGAGGCCCAGCTCCGGCGGATGAAACCGACGGCCTGCCTGATCAACTGCGCGCGCGGCCCCATCGTGGACAACGAGGCCCTGGTGAGGGCCCTGTCGGAGGGATGGATCGCGGCGGCGGGCCTGGACGTGGTGGAGGACCCGCCTCCCCTGTCCCCGGACCACCCGCTGCTGAGCTTTCCCCGGAACATTGTCACGCCGCATTCGGCTTGGTATTCCGAGGAAGCCATGGAGGGTCTGCACGAGGGCGCGCCGGCCGAGGCGGCGCGGTTTCTGCGGGGCGAGCGCCCGCTCCATGTGGTCAACCCGAAGGTCCTCGAAAATCTCGGGCGCTGAGCCGCGCGGCAACCGCGAGAAACCCGGCCGGGGCTCAACCCCTCCTCCCCCCCTCCCCTTCCTCCTCCCCGATCAATCGGTGATGACACAGGTCAGCGTCCGGCGGTTCCCGCGCGGCCGCTACTTGGACCTCGACCGCGCGATCAGCGCCCTGAGCGTCTCCAGCTCAACGGCGCCCGGGATCAACTCATCCCCCACAACGAAGGCCGGGGTCCCGCCGATCCCGAGCGCCCGGGCCAGTGCGTAGTTTCGCCGAATCGTCCGGAGAACGTCCGGGGCCTCCATGTCTTTCCTGAGCCGCGCCGTGTCGATCCCGACAAAGGCGGCGGTCCGGAGGATCCCCTCCTCGGTGAAGGGGTTTTTCGTCCGCATCAGCGCTTTATGGAAGACAAGGTATTTTCCCTGCCGGCGGGAAGCCAGCGCCGCCCGGGAGGCCAAAGAGGAACCGGGCCCCAGAATGGGGAACTCTTTGTAGACAATCCGGAGGTTCGGGTCGCCTTGCTCGGCTTTGCTCATCATCGGCGCGATCCGCCGACAATGGACGCACCGGTAATCGAAAAACTCGACCAGCGTGACGTCCCCATCAGGATTGCCGCCGACGGGCGATTCCGGATCGCGGAACAGGTCCCGCGCCCGCCTGGCGATCACCCGTTTCGTCGCCGCCGCCTTGGCCCTTTGCCGCTTTTCCTGCAGACGCCGCAGGGCGTCCTCGACGACCTCGGGGTTGCGCAGGAGGTACTCGCGGATGACCCCTTCGATTTCCTTCACCGGAAGTCCTTTTCGGGCCTCCTTCGACGCCTTCCCCCGGTGCGGCTCCCCCCCCCCCGCCCCGACCCTCCGACCGCAAAGGGCCGCGATCACCACAACCGAGAGGAAACAGATTCGCGCACACCGCATCGTCCAACCTCATGGGTTCAGGACGCCCGCCGCCTGGAGCGCCTTTCCCTCCCTCTCCGATTCGGGGATGGGAGGAAAGCCGGAAATTCTCTCCGATGTATCCGAGTGCAAGAATACAGCGCCCCCGCGATAATTGATAGAATTCATGGAATCCTCCCCCTTGACAGTCACGAGGCAAAAGCGCAAGGAGGGATACAGGCGGCGGGGCCTCAAACAGCGCAAACCAATGAAAGGAATCGGCTGGATGTCATCCTTGGGTCTCACCTCCTTGGGGGCCCCGCTTGCGGGCGGACGGGCCCCGGGGGCCGTCGAAGGCGGGCCCTGCCTGAGCCGCCACACCCTGCAAAACGGCCTGACGGTGATCCTTCAGGAAAACCACGCTTCCCCCGTGGTGGCCTTCAACGTCTGGGTCAAGGCGGGAAGCGGGGACGAAACCGACGCGGAATCCGGCCTCGCCCACGTTCTCGAACACATGGTGTTCAAAGGAACCCGGCGGCGGCAGGTCGGTCAGATCGCCCAGGAAGTGGAGGGCGCGGGCGGCGACATCAACGCGTTCACATCCTTCGATCAGACGGTCTATCACGTCGTTCTCGCCAGCCGGTTTTTCGACACCGGTCTCGACATCGTGGCCGACGCCGTCCGGAACTCGGCCTTCGACCCGGAGGAGCTGAAGAAAGAGCTCGAAGTGGTCATCGAGGAGGTGAAACGGGGCAAGGACATCCCCTCGCGCCGCCTGTCCCAGGAGCTCTTTCACGAAGCCTACCGGGTCCATCCCTACCGGCGGCCCGTCATCGGGACCACTCGGCTTCTGCGCACCTTCAAACGGCCCGCCATCGTCGATTTTTTCAGGAAGTGGTACGTCCCTGAAAACATAGCCCTCGTGGTGGCGGGGGATTTTCAGGCCGAGCGAGTCCTGCCCCGCATCCGCGAGGCCTTCGAGGATTGGGCCTCCCGGCCGGTCCCGGAGCGGCCCCGGCCCCCCGAGCCCGAACAGACCGGAATGCGCGTCGTCACCCTCGAGGACAACGTCCAGGAGGCCCACCTCGACACGGCCTTTCACATCCCCGCGCTGAATCACGAGGATGTCTACGCCCTGGACATCCTGTCGCTCGTGGCCGGACAGGGGGAGAGCAGCCGGCTGCACCGCCGGGTGAAGGATGAGCTCGGGCTCGTCCATTCCGTCTCCTCGGGCGCGTACACGCCGAAGGACCCGGGCGTGTGGGCGGCGGGCGCCGTTCTGGAGCCGGAGAAGCTGACCGCCGCCCTTCAAGCCATCCTGCGGGAGCTTTACGCGCTGAAGGACGACCCCCCGTCGGACGCCGAACTGGAGAAGGCCAAGCTCAACATCGAGGCGGACTTCATCTTCCGCCGGGAAACCGTCCAGGGCCAGGCGCAGGGTCTGGGATACTTCGAGACCGTGGCGGGGAACCTGGATTTCGAGAAGGATTACGTGGAACGCATCCGGGCCCTGACGCCGGAGGCCATCCGGGAAGCGGCGCGGAAATATTTAAAAAACGAAAATCTGACCATCGCGGTCCTCACGCCGAAGGCGCAGGCCGAATTCGCGGACGAGAGCGGGATTCGCGCGGCGGCCGAGGCCGCGGCGAACCCCGCCGAGGAGGCGCGGACCCCATCGAGCGCGGGCCTTGATCCCAACGGGCATTCCGTCTCCACCCCGGCCGGCCCGCCCCCCGGAGGCCGCCCCGGCGCCGGGGTTCACCGGGAGATCCTCTCCAACGGCGTCACCCTCCTGGTCAAGGAGAACCCGTCGATTCCGACCGTGGCCGTCCGGGCCGTTTACCTGGGGGGGACCCGCTTCGAGGACGAAAAGCGCAACGGCATCAACAACTTCATCGCCGACCTCCTGACCCGGGGGACCGAGCGCCACACCGCCGCCGAGTTCGCGACGCGGGTGGACTCCCTGGCGGCTGGCATCTCCGGCTTTTCCGGGCGGAACAGTCTGGGCGTCGCGGCGGAATCCCTGGCCCGATTCTTCGACCCCCTGATCGACCTGCTCACCGAGGCGATGCTTCATCCGGCGTTCGATCCCGAGGAGGTCGAGAAATCACGCCGCGACATCCTGGCCGAGATCAAGCGCGAGGAGGACAACCTGTCGCAATCCGCCTTCAAGCTGTTTTTCCGCACGCTCTACGGGCAGCATCCGTACGCCCTGCCGGTGAACGGGACGGCCGACTCGGTCCGGTCGATACGGCGGGAGGACCTTCTGGCTTACTACCGGAGCGTGACCGCGCCCGACAACCTGGTCCTGGCCGTGGTCGGAGACATCCGGACTGAAACCGTCGTCCGCCGGATGGAAGAGGCGTTCGGCCGAAGGGGCGGGGAAAAGTTCTCGCTTTCGGTCCCGACGCCCCCAAGCCCGCCGGAGACCTCGGTGCGGAAAGTGGTCCACCGGGAGAAGAAGCAGGCCCACATCACGTTCGGTTTCCTGGGCGCGACCCTCGATAACGCGGACCGCCACCCCTTGGAGATCCTGAACGCCGTCCTGTCGAGTCAAGGCGGCCGCCTCTTCCTGGGGCTGCGGGACAAACAGAGTCTGGCCTACGCGGTCTCGTCCTTTCATTTCGAGGGATTGGACCCGGGCGCCTTGGGCGTGTACATCGCCACCACGCCGGAAAAGGTGGATACGGCGCTCAAGGGCATCCGACAGGAGCTTCAGAAGCTGCTGTCCACGCCGGTCTCTTCCGAGGAGCTGGAGCGGGCCAAGAAGTACATCATCGGCGGGTATGAGATCGACCTCCAGCGGAACGGGGCGCAGGCGGCGGACATGTCCTTCAACGAGCGGTACGGCCTGGGCTGGGATGAGTTCATGCGATTCCCGGAGCGGATCAACGCGGTCACCGCGGAGGATGTCCTGCGCGCCGCGCGGAAGTACTTCCGGCTGGACGCCCCCGTCCTGGGAATCGTGACGCCCGGGAAAGTCGACGGGCGCCATCCATGATCCTGATGATCGACAACTACGATTCGTTCACGTACAACCTGGTTCAGGTTCTGGCCGAGCTGGGGGGCGAAGTGGACGTGCGGAGGAACGACACCCTGACGGTCGAGGAAGCCCGGGCGCTGAATCCGGAGATCATCGTGATCTCGCCGGGACCCGGCAGGCCGGAGAAGGCGGGGATCTGTGTGGAGCTCGTCCGGAAGCTGCGGGGGGAGATCCCCATCTTCGGGGTCTGCCTCGGCCACCAGGCCGTGGGCGTTGCGTTCGGCGCAAAGGTCGTCCGCGCCGACCGGATCATGCACGGAAAAACATCGGAGGTTCTTCACGACAGCCGGGGGGTCTTCGCCGGTCTTTCAGACCCGGTCGTCGCGACCCGGTACCACTCCCTCCTGCTGGACCCGGAAAGCCTTCCGCCGGACCTGCGGGTCAGCGCCCGGACGGACCGCAACGAAGTCATGGGCGTTCGAAGCGAGGACGGGATGGTGGAGGGGGTTCAGTTCCACCCGGAATCGATCTTGACGGAGGAAGGGAAGAACCTGCTCGGCAACGTTCTGCGAATGGCCGGGTAAGCGACCCTCTTTCACGCCCCGCCCCCGTCCTTCAGGCCCGCGGACCTCCGAGTCGGCGGGGTCCGGGGCGATGGACCCTCGGGGCGAAAACTCGGGGGGGCTTATCCCTTTTGGGACCGCTTGGAAGCCTTGAGCGGGTTGAGTTTCCGGTCCACGACGACCTTCTTTCGATCCAGATGGCTCGCGAGGTTGCAGACGCCGAACGCCCACTTGCCCTCGGGATCGCCGGAGACCCGGCAAAATTTCCCGGACGGGAGGTCCACCACGAATTTGCAGCCTTCACACCGCTCGATGATGGTGTGGCACTGTCCTCCGTTGAACCCGCACCCCTCCTTCGTCATAAAGGCGCACTCCACGTCTTCCCGAATCGTCGTCCAAATCATCTTTGAATCTCCTTATCTTATCCGGCGACGGGATGTCCGCCGGCGGTCTGAAAAAACCCCGAAAACAAAAAATTCCCGCGCCGCATTGGTATCCCCGGATGCCGGACCTCGATGCTTAACCAAGCGACACGGGAAAATCCCGCAAAAGATATGCCGCCGGAATGCGTTGTCAAGGGAAATTTGGGCGCCAGCAGCAAAAAACGACCGGATCGCGGGGTCCCGGCCGGCCGGCGGGGAAGGAGTGCGGCGACGCCCGCCCGAAACGAGGGTTTGCCCATTCGGCGGGGGGTGTGGTAGTGAATGAGCCTCAATCGGAAATTCCGGCGGGATTCGGACCCACCGGGCCACAGAAACCCGGCGGAGCGGCCAGCGATTGAAGTGGGTGGATGAAAAAGGAAGAATCGGCGGCTGGGTGAACCTGTTCGACCTCTCGGCGATCCTCACGGCCGCCCTGCTCGTCGGGTACTACGGGTTCTCGACGCCCGCGATGATCCCGCCGGACGCAAGCTCGGCCGCGTCCGGTCCCGGGAAGATCGCCCGGAAAGAACCGAAGGGGTCGCCCGTGGTCATCCGGGACGTCCAGTTCGTCTTTCGTGATCTGGCCCCGACCCTGGCCGCCCGGATCCGTCCCGGAAATCGGGACACCGCGCATCCGGACACAACGATCGAGATCCTGGAGATCCTGGGGAACGACCCGCAACTCAACGTCGTGAACATGGGCGGGAAGAAGGTCCTGGCCTCTGTCCCGGGAGAGAAAAGGATGGTTCGCGTCAGGATGAAGATCCGCGGACGGAGGGAGGGAAAAACCTTCTACTACAAACAGCAACCGTTCATCCGCGGAAAGTCCTACACGTTCGTGACACCGGAGTACGTTCTCGTGGGCGAAGCCCTCCGGCTGGATGACACCTTCCTCATCCGGTATTTACCCGTGAGGAGGAGGCTGCGGATTTGGGCGCACACGCAGTTGATTGAACAAACCGTGGCCGACATGCCTCGGCGGGGAGACCGGGCGTTGCCCTCCCCGAATGATCCCGAGGGCCGATTCCTGTGGTTGAAGCTCAGCGGTGTCTTCCGGCCGCCCCGCAAGCCCTGGCAAGAGATTCCGGATATCGGCGATTACTATTGGCCGATACCCAAAATGCGGACGATCGGGGTGAAACTGGAATGCCTGTGCGCGTACAGCGATGAAAAGGGCTTCTACTACGGCAGTGAACCCCTGAGTGCGGGGGAAAAGTTCGGGTTCAAGACAAAGTTTTATTACCTCCCCCTTAAAATTCAAAAGGTTGAGGCCCTCCCGTTGGACACCCCTTCTCCGGAAGGTTCATGAGGCGTCGAGACACATGATCAAAGAGGCCCTAACGAAAGTCGTTGCGGGGAACCACCTCTCGGCGGAAGAAGCCGAGGAGGTCATGACCGAGATCATGAGCGGGCTCTGCACGCCGGCCCAGGTCGCCGCCTACATGACGGCCCTCCGCATGAAGGGGGAAACCGCCGACGAGATCACCGGCAGCGCGCGCACGATGCGCGCCAAGGCCACGAAGATCGAGACGAAGCACGACCTTGTGGTTGACACCGCCGGAACGGGAGGCGACGGCGCGCATACGTTCAACATCTCGACCACCGCCGCCCTGGTGGCCGCCGGGGCGGGCGCGCCCATGGCCAAGCACGGAAACCGGGCCGTCTCCAGCCATTGCGGAAGCGCGGACGTCCTGGGGGCGCTCGGGGTCGACATCGAGATCTCCCCCGAGCGCGTGGGCGCATGCCTGGACGAAGTCGGCTTCGCGTTCCTGTTCGCCCCCGCCCTGCACGCCTCGATGAAGTACGCCGTCGGCCCCAGACGGGAGACCGGCCTGCGCAGCATCTTCAACGTCATGGGTCCCTTGACGAACCCGGCGGGGTCCCAGGGACAGATCATCGGGGTCTACGACGCGTCCCTGACCGAATTGATGGCCAACGTCCTCAACAACCTGGGGGCGTACCGGGCCCTGGTGGTCCACGGCTCGGACGGGCTGGACGAGATCACCCTGGCCGGGAAAACCCGGGTCTCCGAGGTCCGGGAAGGCAAAGTCCGGACCTTCGACCTCTCCCCGGAGGACCTGGGCCTCTCCGCCCATCCCATCGACGCCTGCAAGGTGACGGCCCTGGAAGACAACGTCCGGACAACCCTGATGGTCCTCAACGGCCGGACCGGTCCCGCCCGGGACATCGTCCTCCTCAACGCGGCCGCGGCGATTTACGTCGGCGGGATCACCGACTCGATGAAAGACGCAGTCGCCCCGGCCGTCGAATCCATCGATTCCGGCGCCGCCCTGGCAAAGCTGGAGGCCGTCAAAGAGTTCTCCCGCCGCCCGGACCCATCATCGAAATCCGATGGCTGATAACCGAACGTCCTCCCGCGAATCCTCCGCCCAGCGGACCGTCCTCGAGGAGATCGTCGAATCCGTCCGGGCGGCGCTGGAAGAGGAGGTCCGGCGCGTTCCGGAGGCGGAGGTCCGCCGGCGGGCCGGGGCCGCCCCCGCGCCGCGCGATTTCAAAGGGGCGCTGGCGGGCGGCCCGGGAGACGTCCGGATCATCGCCGAGGCCAAGCGGGCGTCGCCTTCGGCCGGCCTCATCGCGAAATCCTACGACCCCGTCGGCCTGACCCGCCGGTACGAAAGCGGCGGCGCGGCCGCCCTCTCCGTCCTGACCGAGCCCCGGTACTTCCAGGGCCGCCTCGACCACCTGTCCGCGGTGCGGGAAACGGTTTCGATCCCCGTCCTCCGCAAGGACTTCACGGTGGCCCCTTACCAGGTCTATCAGGCCCGGGCCGCGGGCGCGGACGCCGTTCTCCTTATCGCCCGATGCCTTCGGGACGAGGAGATCCGCGGCCTTCAGGCCCTCGCCCGGGACCTCGGGATGGCGGCGCTCGTCGAGGCGCACACGGCGGAGGAAGTCGAACGGGCCGCGGCCTGCGGGGCCGACCTGATCGGCGTGAACAACCGGAACTTGGCCGACTTCCATACGGACACCGGGACGTCCCTCGAGCTGGCGGCGGAGATCCCAGAGGGGTGCGTGAAGGTGGCCGAGAGCGGGATTCACTCCCGCGCCGACGTCGAACGGCTTCGGCGGGGCGGTTTCCACTGCTTCCTGGTCGGCGAGGCGTTGATGCGCGCGGGCGATCCGGCGGAGAAGCTGCGGGAGCTTCGCGGCGTGAGCGGTTGAGCGGGGGGGGGACCCGTCCGGGAATATGAGTCGCCGGGGTGCGTTGATCCGAATATATATTATGACCTGGGTTTCGGCCCTTCGGGGTGGGACCTCCCGCACAGGCCGAACGTCGCGCAGGAAGGATGCGGAACCACCGGGAGATGGAAAGATGGCGACTCGGAAAGCTTGGCCGGTTGCGCTGAGGTTTTTCTTTCTCTGGATGACCATCGCCGCGACGGGCGCGATGGCGCAAACGACGATCCGGAAGGGTCGAAAAATCTCGCCCGATGGCCCGAAGCTCGTCCTGCTGCACGCGCCGAAGTGGATCGTCCCGCCCAACGACCTGCCGGTCTACGTTTCGGTCAAAGCGGGCGAAGCCGATCTCAAGGAAATCGTCTGGAGCTTCGAGAGCCCGCCCTACGGGGAGATCGCCTTCGGCGCCTACCGGATCAAGCCGGGCGAGGAAAAGGAGGTCTCCGGCCATTTCACGTTGAGCACGTTCGACGCGATTCGCGGCGGGACGCTCTCGAACACGCAGGACCTGTACGTCTACATCAAGATTTTGGCGCGCGACGTGGACGGCCGGATCAGCCGGGTGGGATCGTTCGACATCACGCTGGACATCCTCGCGCCCAAGAAGTTCCCGCCGCCGAAATCGAACCTGAGGTTCGCCAGGAATTTCGGCGTCATCGAGGGGAGGATCGTCCCGCCCGTCAGCGACGCCAGCGAGGTCCCGTAGGACCGGACGTTTTTTTCTGAAAAACCGGATTGAATCCCGAAGGGCCGCGCCGTCATGGCGCGACCCTTTTTTTGTCTTTTTCCGCCTCATGCGAATGGGCCGGTGAACGGGTTGCCTTTCAATCCATTGCCCGATGCGAGCGAGTTGCCTGGCTGAAACACCCCGTTCTCTGCGCGGGCGTGTGACGGGCCGGGACCCCCTGCCTTGCCAGAGGGCAGGCTTGGACCGGCCCGTGCGGACGCCCGCTGGTTCCCGACCCGTGTCCGGAACGGTGAAGGGCCTCCGATGACCTCCTGTTTTTTCCCTTTATGCATTGAATCGCGAAATCGAATGAGGCGGCACTGGCAGGCAAGCTGCCAGTGGCACACCCTCTTTCATGTGCCCCTACGGAATCGAAGCACGCGCGCGGATGCGGAGGTGCGGTCATTGGGCTTTTTTCCCTTTACGCCTCCGGCCGAACTTCCTTATGATTCAGGGTGTCCAATCCACTAAGGGTGAATGCGGCTCATGGGGAAATCTTCGTGACAAAGCGGGTCCTGATCTGGGTGTTCGTCCTCGTGGCGGTCTTCGTTCTCGGCCGGCCTTCGCCCTCCCTCGCCGCCCAGCGGCGGATCGCCGTCCTGGACTTCCGGAACACGAGCCGACACCAAGGGCTGATCTGGCTCTCCCAGGCCGTCCCAGAGACCCTCGTGACGAAGCTCGCGGGGGTCTCGTCCATCCACGTCATCGAGCGGGGACAGCTCGAAAAGATCATCAAGGAGCAGAGGCTTGGCCTGATGGACCTGTTCGATCCTTCCAAGGCCGCAAAGATTGGCCGTCTTGCGGGGGCACAGGTCGTCGTCATCGGCGGGTACGTCGTCTTCGGAAAAGGGCTGATGTTCAACCTGCGTTTCGTGGACGCCGAGACGGGGATCGTGTTGCACACCGCCCAGGTCCGGGGCGGGACCTCGGACGAGGACGCCCTGTTCGGCACCCTGACCCGTCTGGCGGACGCGGCCGTCGAGTCGCTGGGGAAGAAGGTCGTCATCCGGGGGGGCGAGAAGCGCGTCGTCAAGGCCCCCCCGGTGACGCTGACGCCGAGGGAGAGAAAGCGCCTTGCGGCCCCGCCGGCGAAGTCCCTCACGGCGTACGAGCTTTACGGCAAAGGACTCGAGGCCTACAAGAAAAACCATTGGCGGGAGGCCGACGCCCTCTACGCCCGCGCGCTTCAGAGAGACCCCGCCCTCGCCGACGCGGCTGGATGGCGCGCAAGAGTCCTGGGGGACCTGGGGCGTTACGCCGAGGCCCTCGGCCTCAACGCCCGCACCCTGACGCTTTACCGGAAAAAAAGGACGATGAGAACACCGCCGCCGTCCTCAACAACATTGGCGAGATCCACCGAAAGCAAGGCCGGTATGAAGAGGCATTGCGGCGATACGAGGAATCAATCGACATCGAACGCAGGCTGGGAAACCAGGCGGGAATCGCCACGACGCTCAACAACATGGCGGTCCTTCGTTACAACCAGGGCAAGTACGCCGAGGCCCTCGGGCTGTTCTGCCGGACCCTCATCATCATGCGCCGGATCGGCGTGCCGACGAAGGTCACCGAAAGGAACATCGCGGTCGTCAAGGGGCGGGTTCCGGGGGGGGGGGTGTTGATGGGGGCGGCGGGGGTTCTCTCTCACCTCTTCCGGACAAATGTAGCGCGGAGGCCAATAAAGGAGTGGATGCCCCACGAAGGGGGGCAAGGCGAGATTCCTCGCTACGCTCGAAATGACAGATAAGCCCGGATTTCCCAGATAGATCATAAGTATTTTGTAGAGTGGTCCTCGTTTCTGGTGTAAAATCAATCTGTTAGGCCC
>JASLXW010000749.1:275-577 GCA_030740135.1 Nitrospinota bacterium | reverse complement strand
GATAAAAGTCCCGAAAACTCCCCAGCGGCCACGGCCGACCGTCGGCCGACCGCTAAAAAGGTCCGAAAAGTCCGTTTGCCTGTTTGCCTGCCTGCCTGTTTGCCTGCCTGTTTGCCTGCCTGTTTTGCCTGTTTGCCTGTCTGTCTGTATGTATGTACGTATGTATGTACGTATGTATGTAGGTACGCATGTATGTATGTATCTATTCCACCTGGATTTGCTTGGTTTTTTTTACTTAAGGGGACACCCCCAAATCTCATTTTTGGCCCTGCGGGGCGAAAGAATGCGCGCCTTCGGCGCAG
>JASLXW010000749.1:0-268 GCA_030740135.1 Nitrospinota bacterium | reverse complement strand
GGGGGGGGGGGGGGGCCGCCCGCGCGGGGGGCGCGGCGGCCCGCCCCCCCCCCCCCGCCCCCCCCGCCCCCCCCCCCCCCCCCCCCCCCCCCCCCCCCCCCCCCCCCCCCCCTAAAGCTTCGCATTATTTAGGGCCCAAGGCGCGCGCGCGGGCAGGATTTAACTATCCCCGGCAATCCCTTTCCGGGTGGCCATTATTGTCAGTGCCCCCCCCCCCCTCCCCTCCAGCACACCCCCTCCCCCCCGGCGGCCGGCGCCATGCACCTCT
>JASLXW010000748.1 GCA_030740135.1 Nitrospinota bacterium | reverse complement strand
GTGAACTTCCCTTCGCGCGTTCCGCCGATCCCCATCGTTTTGACGCGGACGAAGTGGGAGATGATGCCCCTCGACGCAACTGCCGGGCAATCTCTGGTCCGAGGCGTCTCTGCACGGGCCACCCTCTCCGGTGTTCTTTGGACCGTGGCCGGGCGCGCCTCCGTCCTGGGCTTGTCGCCCCCTCCGATCAGGATAAAGGGCGACCAGAAGAACGGGTGGCGGTAGCCCGCCCGGATGACATCCTCCCGCGCCTGACGGAGCGCCGAGACCTTGTCAGCCCCGTTCTTGAGGTGTGAGAAGAACCGCTCGACCAAGAGGGTCGTGGACGCCTCGGCCACGCTCCAGAGAGAGACCAGAACCGACTTCGCACCCGCATACTGGAACGCCCGGCCCATCCCCATGACGCCCTCTCCGGCGACCTGCTTCCCAACGCCCGTTTCGCACGCCGTGAGGGCGACTGACCTGCCCCCTAAAGTTGTACCACTTTTTAAGTTAGTCTCTGCTCCTCGATATCCGAAAGTGTGGGGATGCTCGGCGGCAGTGGTTCGATGGCCACCGGTACCGGCGGCCGGTAGCCC
>JASLXW010000747.1 GCA_030740135.1 Nitrospinota bacterium | reverse complement strand
ATTCAAGACGGACCGCTCCCCAAGAGATTGCACAATCCTTACCATTGAGACTGTTGTTCCCATCACGTTGGCGCTGGTGCCAATGGCCTGAGTCGTGCGATCCGGCGAAGGATGGTCCTGAACAGTCGTCGCGGAATAGCCACCTCGGCCATTTGAAACGTGACGTACCGTGCGTGGGTCACGACCTTGGCACCAATCTTGATCAGCTTCTCCCTCAGCGTTGTCAACGACCAGTGCTTTACGCTTTGGGGTAATGCCAACCGGCGAAGGAAGTTGCCCAGGTTGTATGCCAGAGCGAATAGTTGCAGCCGGACCTGGTTGTCCGCGAAGTCGTGGCACGAGAGCCGAGTCCATTTCACTGCGTTCTTACCTTCCTTGATCCACTGCTCCGCCGTGCCGCGTCCGTTGTAGAACTTCACTACCCCCTCATCGCTCCGACTCAGGTTCGTGACAATGAAGCCCACGCGGGGAAACAACTCACCCTGATGCCACTCCACTTTGGCCACGACGCGACGAGCCTGATCCCAACTCTTGGCCTGATAGGTGAAACTCTCGTAAATTCTCTTTGGGGCTCTGGAGGGTCGGCCTA
>JASLXW010000746.1 GCA_030740135.1 Nitrospinota bacterium | reverse complement strand
ACGGTCGCCCGGCCGCAGTTGCGCTTCGCTTCGATCGTTGTGGCCAACTCTCGGGAGGACTTGCACCTCCAAGGTGGTGCCCATGCCGGGCACACACGAAAAAGGGCGTTACGCCGAAAAGCGTAACGCCCTTAAATCTTTGTGGAGCTACGGGGGATCGAACCCCGGACCTCATGACTGCCAGTCATGCGCTCTCCCAGCTGAGCTACAGCCCCATGAAGAATAGCAGATTATATTAACAGAATAATTAGTTTTGTCAAACAGAATCAGTCAGCCAGAATCCACCGCCTAATTTTTGAATTGCAGTATTCCCATGCCATTAGGCCTGTTTTTTTTCAAACAGGCCTCGGCCATTGACAAACTTACAGCGTAGCAGCATTAAAGCTGCAAACACCCCTGTTCCTGGGCAAACCTGTCCGTAAGAAGTTCGCCAGTAGCCGTTTTTCGGAGGGGTTTTGCCCCTCAAAATTCAAAATAATCAATTACGGGCCAATCTGCGCAGCTACCCTGCCGGTATCGGCACCAGCATTGCTATCCTCCTGCGCGCTTCTATCAACAGATCCAGAGAGGGGTGGTTCTTTGTTAAACGCAG
>JASLXW010000745.1:354-595 GCA_030740135.1 Nitrospinota bacterium | reverse complement strand
CCAAGTCGATGACAGGCCATCTATTGGGAGCCGCGGGAGCGCTAGAGGCAGTGGTTTGCCTGCTCGCCATCGGGAGCAACTCTCTGCCACCGACTATAAACCTCGCCAATCCCGACCCGGAGTGCGACCTGGATTACGTGCCCAACACAGCCCGCAAAGCTAACGTGAACGTGGCCATGTCCAACACATTCGGCTTTGGTGGCCACAACTCGGTGTTAGTATTCAATAGGTATGCCGGGGC
>JASLXW010000745.1:0-344 GCA_030740135.1 Nitrospinota bacterium | reverse complement strand
CCTAGTGTATCGGTTCCGGATAACCTAGCTACTTCTTCTCGGCGAGCGAGGTCACGCGCAGGGTCAGTTTATCCATTTCCACAACGACAAGATCATCGCCCTCGTTTATGTTTGTATCACTTGAGACTGCGCGCCATAATTCTCCGTCAACTTGCACGTAGCCATGGGGAATAAGTGGCGTGGTTGCTTTACCAAGGCGCCCTATTATGGCTTCAGACCAAATCGCTGGCTTCTTCTCCAGCGCTCTTTTTCCTAATCTGAAAGTGACAATCTCATAAGCTAAAAAGGCACCAACAACTAATATAAATCCCCATACAGGAATACGAACTCCCCACATGGGCAAA
>JASLXW010000744.1 GCA_030740135.1 Nitrospinota bacterium | reverse complement strand
AAGTTTATAGTAGACGTTCACCTCCCCGACCACAAAGGAGAGACAGCAAAACTGCGGACCTACTATGACCCGCTTACCTGTGAGATACAGCATGGTTGCACCTTCTTTAGTGAGAAGGGTGTGTGGCAGAAAGCAATGATGCCTGACTGGGCCTTGTGGGGCAAGGAAGTATGGCAAACCATTATGCACAGCAGACAAGGCGCTGTGTGCATGTCTATGGGTCACTGCCCCAAGGACTGCCCGAACGGACCACACAAAGAAAAAGAAGAATACGATCACATCTTCTACGAGCAGCGCTAACTCACTCACCCTCAATGAGTTACGGCTGCGGCCCCCGCCCGCGCCCGTAACTCGTTAAGTATCAATGACTTACAGAGGAATTTGGGCAAAAAGAAACCGCACTTTCGTGCGGTTAGGTGGGCAGAGAAGGATTCGAACCTTCGAAGGCGTAAGCCAGCAGATTTACAGTCTGCCCCGTTTGACCACTTCGGTATCCACCCTTTTATTTGCTTATTATTAACTTAACCTACAAGGCGGGACAAGAAACCATTATTAATGTTACTATTACAATTAATAAAAGATACCATTCAGATCCA
>JASLXW010000743.1 GCA_030740135.1 Nitrospinota bacterium | reverse complement strand
GGGAGCGCATTGGGGCGCTAATCGCAGCCATACGCCCATAGCACTGTTTAAGAAAATCCTAAATTATGGTGAGGGTGCCCTCATTTCCTTATAGAAAGGGCTGCGCCCATGCCGCCGACCCCGGGGAGAGCCGGGGGGGCCGGGGGCCGAATTTAGCGTTTTTTGCCTTCTGTTTTTTCTTTTGTTTCCCTCTTTTTTTCTTATTTTTTTTTCAGATTTTTGATATGTTTGTGCAAAAACTAGCTATTTACTACACTTTGTACAGGATGGATCCTCGAAAAGCGTACTAGAAAAATAGTTTTTCCACAAACATGGCAAAAATCCAGAATTTGCAAAAAATGCCCTATATATTCCCCCCTAACTCCCGATCAACCGCCCCTTAAAGGCGGCCGCTATCTTAATATCTCCCTCTCTTGTAGTCTTTCCCTCTCTTGTTTGAGGGAGTTTGTTTAGACTCCCGTCATCCTGACCACCGGCGCGCGTGGAAGGGGGGGTCCGAGCCGCACTTCTTGACACCACTTCCGGTAGATCCGCTAGATCCGCAGGATCCGCGAACGAGTTCCAAATCCCGCATTTTATATGTGTTTTATCTGTCAAAACG
>JASLXW010000742.1 GCA_030740135.1 Nitrospinota bacterium | reverse complement strand
GGCGGTTTCGGCGCCGCAGCGCTGCTCTGTCTGATGCGCGATCTTCATCAACGCGGCGAGCAGACGACGGTAATCATCGGCGCCCGCAACAAGGAGCTGCTGATCCTGACCGAGGAACTCAGCGCCGCCTGCGGTCATCTCGAGTTATGCACCGATGACGGCTCGACCGGGCTCAAGGGATTCGTCACCGAACGGCTGCAACAGCTCATCGACGGCGATGGCGCCGGCGGCCTGCCGCCGCCCGACCGCGTGCTCGCCATCGGCCCGATGCCGATGATGCGCGCCGTCGCCGAAACCACCCGAAGCGCCGGCATCGAAACCCTGGCCTCGATGGATCCGCTGATGATCGACGGCACAGGGATGTGCGGCGGCTGCCGCGTCACCGTCGGCGACGAGGTGAAGTTCGCTTGCGTCGACGGCCCCTTCTTCGACGCCCACCAAGTGGATTTTGACGAAGCGGTCAGGCGCAACAAGATGTATGTCGATATGGAAATCCAGGCGGCCGAACGGCAGGCGCATGCGTTGCAGGCCGCGGCGAGAGCGACCTGATGCCCATCAAGAGAATTGAAAAGACAGCGATGTCACACCGCAACGCGGAAGTGCG
>JASLXW010000741.1 GCA_030740135.1 Nitrospinota bacterium | reverse complement strand
CGGGAGTGTAGTCGGGGAGGGTAACGGGATCGCCTTCGGTCGATTCGACGGCGAACACGGGGCATGACTTGAAACCGACAGGGAGAGACCGCTCGACCATCTCCCCGGTTTGCGGATCTTCTTTCTCAACCTTCCGGGTAATGGGAATCAGGATGAACCCGGCCTTGCTCCCCTTTTTCACCTTCCGCCCGACTTCGTTCCATTGACGGATTCCCCGCGTGTCCAATGATCCGGAGGTAATGAAAGAGAGAACCTGATTCGCGAACGTCCATCTATCAGACGGATGCTCCCCGCCCTCGCGCCGGATGCGGATGATCTCCGTAACCGGCGACAAGTCTCCCCGCTCAAAGCGGGACAGCACTTCATCTATTGCGGCTTGTGCCTTTGGTCCTAATTTCTGCATTGCTCTGGTCTCCCATAAAAGAAAAGCCCCTGGCTTTCCGGGACGCTCCGATTGGGAGACCAGAGACTTGATGTCCCTTCCGGCCAGGGGCTTTCTGATTGTCGATGGAATTGTAACACGGTTTCTCTGATCTCCCAATACTAAAGATAATCCTTTCTTATCATCTGTCAATAGGTTTCTATCCTTTTTTATCATTGGAGAATTCACGCAT
>JASLXW010000740.1 GCA_030740135.1 Nitrospinota bacterium | reverse complement strand
CGTCACGCCGGACGCTCCTGACGTGTCCCATTACATTTTCCGCCTTGCTTCCGTCCGGAAGATCGCAGGAAATAAATATCGGCATGCCCTCCTCGAGCCGGAAGTGAAATGAAAATTCGCAGCCGCCCCTGATGATATCACGAATGGAGCCGCGAGGCGCCTTTTCACTCCGGCTCATGGTCTCCAGGTCGTGCTTCCGGCGGATACCGAAAGCTTCGACTTCGGTGTTGACTCGCTTGTGTTCCCGGAAATTTTGCTCCTCGACCTGCTTCGGATAAGTAAAGAAAAGGAGGCGGAAAGGGTTGATGATCTGGGCGACAACAGCGGCCTGAAAGCCGAGGATCAAGCCTTCGTGTATCCCCCGGACAACGACGGCAGTGCCCTTTTGAAGCTGGACCGAATCGGAGCCGTGGACGGGCTGATCCACGATGACACAGTGTTCACTCTCCCAACCGACGATCCGCGACTACATCTTGACGTTCCGGGACCTATCGACCATTTAAACAACGGTATTCACCGGAAACAATTGTGAATCCCCCATGACCGCACACGCTCAGTCACGACACAACTACTATATGGTCACAATAAATTCAAACCAAGTTGATTTATTTTATTTTA
>JASLXW010000073.1:2580-11763 GCA_030740135.1 Nitrospinota bacterium | reverse complement strand
TCCTGCTGGGCGTCATCAGCCAGTTCCCGCCCAGCGAGAGCACGATGATCAAGCAGAACCTCCTGGAAGCCGGCCTGTATAAACACCTGTCGGGTACGCTGAACCTGCCGGGCGTCGCCGACATCCACGCCGTCGAGGCCGGGGGGTGCACGGCCATCCTGTGGATCAGCGTCAGGAAGCTGTTCGCCGGGCACGTCGATCAACTCGCGTTCGGCGCCATGGGCTACTTCGGAATGAGTTACTACAAGTGGATTGTCGTGACCGACGACGACGTGGACATCCGGGATCCGTTCATGCGGGACTGGGTTCTCTCGTGGCGCGTCCAGCCGGATCGGGACATGCGCGTGCTCTCCGATACGGCGCCCGTGGAGCTCGACCCTTCCTCGATACCGCCGGGGGAGACCTCGGGGACCGCCAAAGGCGCGAAGGTCATCATCGACGCGACGAAGAAGTGGGATTACCCCGAGGTGTCCCTGCTGCCGCGCAAGCTCCTGGACCGGGTTGCGGAGAACTGGGCGAAGTACGAGCTTCCGCCCCTGGGGGACATTCGGCTCCCGAGGGGCCTGTAGCCTCCCAGGGGGCGTCTTGCGGGTTGTCCGCCGATTCCGGAAAGATTGGCTCCGCTCTTCAGGGTCCCCGGGAGCGCAAGAAGCGTCGTGTTAAATGGGGCCCGATCCGCAGCCTCGGAAGAATCGCCCGCCACACCGGAGGAATAAAAGGCATGGCCGCAGCGAAGAAGGGCAAGAGACAATCGGTCTGGATGCAGGACTTGACGTGGGAGGAGATCGCCGAATACCTCGAGGGCGAAGACATCGTCATCGTCCCCATCGGGAGCACGGAGCCGCACGGCCCCCATCTGCCCATCGGCGTGGACGGGTTCGAGGCCATCGACTATTCCGAGGGGATCGCCGAGGCGGCCGGCGTCCTGTGCGCGCCGCCCACCTGGTTCGGCGACGCCCAGCACCATATGCACAAGCCCGGGATCTCACTGATGCCCGAGACAGTCGTGGCCCTTTTGAAGGACATCTACCGCAGCCTCATCCGACACGGTTTCAAGAAGGTCATCACCTTCAACGGCCACCGGCTGGCCAACACGGCGGCCATCGGAATCGCGACGAAGACAATCAAGGAGGAGTTTCCCGAGGTGATCTTCGCGCTTTACGATCCCTTGATGATCGCGGCCACGACGCACCGCGAGGTCTGCGAGAATCCGGGAGCCGGCCAACACGGCGGCGAGTTCGAGACTTCCCACATGCTCTACCGGCGGGGCCACCTCGTCCAGATGGACAAGGCCTTCGAGTGCCGGGGGAGACTTCTGTTCGAGACGCGGTTTTTCTCGCACGACCACTTGGGAGGCGGGGACCGGATTCCCATCACGATCGACGCGAAGGACCAAAGCTTTTACACCCCCCCCGCCCACATCGGCGACCCGACCGTGGCGACGGCTGAAAAGGGGGAGACGCTCTGGAACGCCATCATCGGCAACGGGGTGGAATTCATCGATTCGCTCCGGAAATTTCGACCCGCAAAACGGCGGAAATACCCCCGCGCCGTCCAATCCACCAGCGCTGGGTCCCGGCCGAAGGGGCGAAAATCCAAGTAACCATAGGGAAGGACGCCGGTCCAAAGCGGTCCGCCTGGACCGGTCGGTTTGTCAATATCCCTGCGTTTCAGGAGCGACCTGGAAAATTTCACGCCATCAGGATTGACGAATACGCTTCTTTTGGATATAGTTATAGGAAAACCAAAGAGTTATCGTTTCGACGACCCGTCGGGGAGAAACCGGGATTGAACGTTGTAAATTCTTGAATGGGGCGACAAGCCTGACAGCCATGTCAAAATCGGCCCAGGGAGATCTCGAAGTATGGCCACCGTCAAAGAGGATTTCACGGCATACATCCGCATG
Source organism: Nitrospinota bacterium (assembly GCA_030740135.1). Next base: position 9,857 of record JASLXW010000073.1, on the reverse strand, counting down.
GGAAAAGACGGCGACCCCGAACCCGTCGAGTTTGCAGAGGGTGAGGAGGTGTCGATCGTCCAGGAATGGGAGGGAGGGTTGGTCTTAATCAAGAATGATGATGGAAAATTATTCAACGTCAAGAAGACTTTGATTGACCTATGATGCGAATAGAATCCATAGAAAGAACAGTTTGAAACAGCGGCCTTGAAGCGGAATCTGCCGAGGCCGGGGATAACGTTGGGCAGGTCCTGAGGAATGGCTCCATTGAGTCCGTCACAATTTCCGAAGCGCAGTCTATCTGAATTCCGGAGGGCCCTCCGCCGGGCGGGCGGAGCGGTCGTTCCATTTTCATGTTGCGGTCAGAAAGAAGGATATTTGTTCAATGTCGAGAGGAAGGATCAAAAGACTGATTACGGACCGAGGATTTGGATTTATTGAAACGACCCAAGGGGAGGATTTGTTCTTTCACTGCTCAAAACTCCGCGAAATTGAGTTTGCCGACCTTCACGAGAACCAGATCGTAGAGTTCGACGTCGCACAATTCCCCCAAGGACTTCAGGCGGTGAACGTGCGCACGTCGGGGTCCGATATCGATGAATCCCAAATCGACAACGGCTGGTCCGCCACCGTCCCCTCTCAATCCGGCTGGGAGGAGGAAACGGAAGAACAGCCCGATTCTTTCGAGGAGAACGCCCTGACACCGCGCGAACAATTGATGATCCGCCTCGCGGTCAACATCACGCGGAGTGCGGAAGGGGCCGTTCGGGACCAATTGGACGCCGCGCGGCAGTTGGGGATCGACAAGGCGACCTTGTCGGCGGTGATCGATTGGGTGAGCAAGGCCAACGCGGACACCTGCCGGGCGGTTACGGCCGAAAACCTGTAAGCTTCGCCGTCCCCGAGTCCCGTCTGCTCCATGATGCTTTTCAGGGACCGCCGTCTTCCCGTCCGCAAGAGGAGCCGTCATGGAAAAAGAGATCCTGGGACGGGTCGCCAAGATCCGGTTGGCCGAAGGGAAAGAGAAGTGGGAGGTCTGGGCGGACCTCTATGAGGACGGCGGGAAGCCTTCCGATGGAGAGGACGCCATCGAGCGGGAATTTTTTGGGATCGGTGATGACCGGGAAGAAGCGGAAGAGATGATCGAGGTCCTCATCATCAACTACCTCAAGAAAAAGTGGAAAAAAAAGCGGCTTCGAGGGCCGACGGATTAAATGGCCTCTTTCCCGCCTGTGACCGGCCTCAGCCGTTCAACCTTACGAGAATCGTTTCAAACCTCGGAATTCAGCGCTGACGCTCTCACCCTGAGGAGAACCCTTCGCCCATGAACGCTGTCCGACATCTGGTCTCTTCCGCCGCGGGAGGCGCCGCAGTCGGGGCGGCAACCGGATCCCCTGAAATTGGAACGGCCTTTTTCATCGCGGGTTGGGCCATCGACCTGGACCACGCGCTGGACTTCAGCCTGAAGTGGGGCCCACGGGAGGCCTTTCTCCGTATGGCCCGGATGGGAATCGGCCCGATCAACCGCCCGGACACCGCCATCTTGTTCCTCCACGCGTACGAGGTCTCCGTCCTGCTCTTCGCGCTCGCGGCCGCTTTTCCCGAGTCGTCATGGATATTGGGCGCGGCCCTGGGACAACTCTTTCACCTCCTTCTGGACCAAACAACGAACTTACGCAAATGGGGCCCCACTTACTTCCTCGGTTATCGGTGGTCGCGCCGGTTCAGACTCGGCCTGTGCTTCCCCGGCCAGACTCCAGACCGGGAGCACCGCGCGCAAACCGTGACGGCCGACCTCGCTTCCGAAAGCGGGTCTCCCTCCTCGCCTTCAGGAAGTTGAACCCCGTCCTCTCCAGGTGCGGAACATTCCGATCTTCTGAAAATGTGTCGGGGTCTTTGTCGGCCGGGGCGGAAAGCGCATTCCGCGCGCCCCCGGCCTCACCGGGGGCTTCGGGGCTCGTGTGAGAAAAGGTCGATGTCGGCGGGGAGCGGCTCGTGGAGGAATGGCCTCGCGTCCTCGCCCATGTAGTCGCCGGCCCGATGTCCGGCCCCGGCAACCTGATACTTGTACGTCACCAGGCCCTCGAGACCCACGGGTCCGCGGGCGTGAAGCTTCTCCGTACTGATTCCAACCTCGGCCCCCAGACCGTAGCGATAACCGTCGGCGAAACGGGTGGACGCGTTCCACAGGACGCTCGCTGCGTCCACCCCCGAGAGAAAGGCCTCGGCCGCCGCGGGTTCTTCTGTGAGGATGGCGTCGGTGTGCCTCGACCCGTGCCGGTTGATGTGCCGGACAGCTTCCGCCAAGTCCGACACCACCCGGATGGACAAAATGAGGTCCAGATACTCGGCGTCCCAGTCCTCCTCCGAGACCGGCGTCACACCCTGGACAACGGCGCGGGTCTTCCCGCACCCCCTCACCTCGACGCCCGCCTCCCGCAGCGCCCGGACCGCTTCGGGAAGAAAATCGGCCGCCGCCGCCTCGTGCACAAGAAGGGTTTCGACGGTGTTGCAGGCGGCCGGATAGTTTGTCTTCGCGTCCAGGAGGATGGCGACGGCCGACTTGCAGCCGGCGGAGCGATCCACGGCCCGGTCCACGTAGAGATGACAGATCCCGTCGGCGTGGCCGAGAACGGGAGTTCGCGTGTTCTCCCGGATGTAACGGACGAATGCATTGCTTCCCCGGGGGATGATGAGGTCCACCAGACCGTCGAGTCCCAGCAGCTCTTTGACCTCATCCCGGTCCTCCAGGATCTGGAGGGCGCCTGTCGGAATACCGCTTGATTCCGCCGCGCGGGCCAGAAGACGGGCGGTGACGCGATTTGTCCGCAGGGCCTCCCGACCGCCCTTCAGAATCACGGCGTTCCCGGACTTCAAGCAGAGCGAGGCGATTTGCGGAACGGCGTCGGGGCGCGCCTCGAAAATGGCGGCGATCACGCCGAGCGGGCAGGTCACCCGCCGAAGGACCAGACCCTCGTCGAGCCGGCAGGCGTAGTCGGCCCGGCCGATGGGATCGGTCTGGCGGCGCACGGCCCGGACGTTTTCCGCCATGGAGAAAACCTTGGCCTCGTCCAATATCAGCCGTTTGAACAGAGACTGGGTCATCCCTCCGGCTCGAACGGCCCGCTCGGCCTCGGCGCTGTCCTCCCGGTTGGCCTCGAGGATTTCCGCCGCGTCACGCTCGATGGCCTCCGCCATGGCGCTGAGCGCCGCGTCACGAACCTCCGCTCCAAGGACAGAGAGTCCCAAAAACGCCTCTTGGGCCCTTCGACAGATTTCCAGGACTGCGCTCACGTTCTCCGAACTCCTCATAAGACCCCTATCCAATGTATCTCATTTCGAGAACCATTTCCAAAATGTCCGGATCTTCCCAAAGGATACACGGAGACTTTAGGCCCGGACGCGCCCGAAGCGCATGGATTTGCCCCCCTCTCACGGCGCCCCACCCCCTCCACGTCGGATCACCAGCGCATCGCGGGGGGGAAATTGAGGCGGGAAAAGGTTTCGATTGACACCTCTATCAATCACCCGTATGGTCTTTTGTAAATATACCGATACATCGAAGAATCGGACATGGGGCCGCGACATAGGGGGAGCTCTCATCACCTGGGATCGGGTGCGTCCGGAGCTCAACATAGGCGCCGCTCCTCCACCGGGCGCCAACGATCAAACTCAAGCCCGCATGACAGCGGATTAAGTGACACAGGCCATTCCGCCCAATCGAATTCCTCTCACGGGCGACGCCGGAGATCCGGATCCCGCATGTCGTCCGTCCGTTCGGATTCCCGGTCCCGATCCAGATCCGGCCGCTCCTCCCTTTTCGGCCGGAAGCGGGTCAAAAGCGGCGACGGCCGCCGCGGACGCCGGGAGTCAGGCGGAAACAGGCTGGTCTACCTGATGGTGATTGTCCTGGTCACGGTGTTCATTGCGGCCTATCTGGCGGGCTGACCTCCATCAGGGCGTTTGTCGTCGCATTCCCTTCGAGAGACTCAGAACCGAACTTCATTTGGGGGGGAAGAGTTTTCCAGACCCGCGCCTTCCTCTGCAAGGAAGCGGAATGCCGCGCCCCTTCAGCCGATGGACAGGTTTTCAGGTCGTGAGAATGTTTGCCGCGAAACCGATGTGAAAAAATCCGGGTTAAGCCGCTCCGGCGCTTTTCCGGCTCTTCAATCCCGCCAGTTTCCGGAATTCCTTCGCCGTCATCGGCTCCTTGCCGAGGGTCCTTCCCAGCTCGATGGCCTCGCGGACGGCCTCGGCCGTTGTCTCCAGAATGTCGTTCTTGTGGGGATACTTGTAGAGGACGTCCTCCATCCCCACGCGAAGGTGAAGCCCCAGGAGATGGTTGATCGTCGTCCCGTACACCGAGGCGCGCCCGGCATCGCTGGCGATGATGATGGAGTCGGGGTCGATCTCCCGGATGCGGTCCACCAGGAAGGTCATCCCGTCCCATGTCGCGCGGACGTTCGGCATGTACAAAGTCCCGGGAATTCCGGGCAACAGGTGCCAAATGAAAGGTCTATGCAGTATTCCCGTGTCGATGAGGTTGCGCTTGGCGTTCCAGATGCTCGACGCCTCATGAACATCGATAATGCAGCGAACCCCCAGGGCTTGGTAGTACTCCGCCTGAGCCCGCATCGTCTCCGGACGCATCGCGCGAAGCCGGTCCCCCAGCAAGCCCGAAGTCGGGTTCACGATGCAAAGATCGAACAGCCCCTCGGTGACCGGCGTCATGCACTCCTCGAACGTCCGGCCCGTCATGGTTCCCCCGTCGATGACGATGTCGTCCCCATACCGCTCGATGATGGGATCGAGCACTTCGCGGTAAATCTCGGCCCGGGCGGTGGGCCTTTCGTCCCGGTCCCGGACATGTACGTGGATCCCCGAGGCCCCGGCCTCGATGGCGGCAAAAAACGCGTCCCGGACTTCCTCCGGCAGGATGGGCTGCTTCGGGTTCTGGTCCTTGTTGACGAAGCTGCCGACCACGGCGGCGCTCACGAAAAACCTCTCGGCGATGTCCCACGGCTTCTGGACGCGGAAGTCCACGCCCGGGGTCTCCCAATCGGGCTTGTGGGGCGGCGGCACGTCTTTGAACTTCCTGAGGAGCTCCGCGCTTTTCTCCATCTCCCTCTCCCGTCGAGGCCGGTGTCAGGCCGATGTAAGAACTCTCTGCGCCCTCCCGCCGCTTCCGCACGCATGCCGTCGCCGCCGGAAACCGCCAAGGCGCGGTCCGCGGCCGGATCATCCCCGCGGGTGCGCCCGGTCCTGCGCGGACATCTTCGCACAGCCGTTAATCGAGGGGCAATAAATCCAGGAAGGGCGGGAGGCCCTCGTGCAGCACTTCCCAAGTCCTCCCATCCGGACCGCTGCGGATGATCCGGCCCTTCGGAGACGGCGGGTCCACGCTGGGCGAGATCATCCCGTCGAAGTTGGAATATTTGTGCGGCAACTCGTCTTTCGGATTCGCCGAGGGCCGGAGGTAGGGGCTGATGGAAAGGATCACACCGCCCGGCGCCTCGGGGTCCGGCATGATCTTCGGGCAGGTAGTTCACGGTGGGCAGGTGGACGCCCCGATGGGGGAGCGTCCAGGTCTCCCCCCCGTCCTCGGTCCGAAGGAGGATTCCCCCCGTGCCCATCGGGACGTGCCAGTCGCCGGGCACATAGGGATACGCGACGACGTGAAGGACCTCGGGCCGGACCGGATCGATGCACATCCGCCAGGTGTAAATTGGGTGCATGTCCCGGTACCGGTACTCCCAGGACTCCCCGCCGTCCCTCGTCCAGTAAACGCCCGGCCGGTGGGTGGAAGCGAAGCCGGTGCTGACGTACAGGGTGTCCGGGTCCTCGGGATGCATGATGACGACGTGCGTATCGCGGTTCACGTCGTCCGTCATCGGTTTCCAGGTCTGCCCGCCGTCCCGGCTCTTCATCAAGCCGCCCATCTCCACCGTCGCGTACAGCGTGTCAGGGTCCCGGGGGTGGAAGGCGAAGGAGACGAGCCGGGGATCATGGGGCGGCGGGGGAAAGCACCAGTACTTGGAGCCCTCGGTCTTCCGAAAAGTCTCCACGCGCTCCCAGCGCTCGCCCTCCGGCGCGCGGAAGACGTCCGCCGGCCATGTACCCGCGTACACCGGATAGGGGGGGTGAGGCAAGACGGCGATGCACGTGAACCGGTCGCCGGAGCGGGCCTCGAACTGTTTTTCCCACTGATTGCCGCCATCCCGGCTCTTGTAGACCCGCCCGCCCGCCGTCGCGGCGTAAAGGGCTCCGGGCTCGGGCGAGGCCGCCAGCGCGGTGACCCTCTCGCCTTCCAACGCGACGCGCTCGCAACGGGCATCTTCGGCGGCCCAGATCCCGTCGGCCGTCCCGAGCAAAAAGGTTTTCACCGCACCTCCCCCCCCGCGATTCCCAGACCGCCGCCCGAATCACCCGGTCCCTCAGAAAAATCGGACCGGCGAGAGGAGGCCGCCTTCGGCGCCCCCTCCTTCCCGCAAGCGAGACGGGATTCGCCTTTTCCTCGAACCGACGCTTCTACATAACGCGAATTTTCCGGCGCCCCCGCCCGGTCAATGCTTCCCCACAAACTCCCGAACCCGCTGATAAAACGCTTCGGGTCTTTCCTTGTAAAAGAAATGGCCGCCCTTGAGGATCGCCAGCTCCGCTTCGGGAATCACCTCGGCCAGCTCTTTGGAAAAATAAGGGGGCGTACAGAAATCCTCCTCCCCCACGATGACCAGCGTCGGTTTTCGGACATCCCCCAGGCGATCGAGTTGATCGTGGGCGATGATCATGTCGATCCGCTTGATCATGATCTCGACGTCGGCGGGGATGGCGGTGACCATCTCACACCATTGGCGGACGTCGTCGTCATGGTCGCGCACGTAAGAGGGAGCGAACAGAAACAGCGCGTTCGCCTGCTGGTACGCCTCGATGCCCGAATCCCGCAAGGTCCGCTTCCGGGCTTCAAACTCCCGACGAAAGAATGCGTCCGTCCTCGCCCAGGAAGAACACACGACGATGGTCCGGACAACGTCCGGGTGGTCCAGGGCCATCACCGTCGCGATGGCGCCGCCGGTGGATGAGCCGACGATGTGCGCCGGGCCGCAATCCAGCGACCGGAGCATGTCCGCCATATCCGAGGCGTGCTGCTCGATGGTGTAGCCGTCCTCGGCAAACGTGGACTGCCCGGCCCCCCGGTGATCCGGGACGATGGTGAAAAACTCTTTTGAGAATATCGGGACCTGCGGGCCCCAGCCTTTTCCCGCGCCGCCCAGCCCCGTGAGGAGAATGACGGGGTCGCC
>JASLXW010000073.1:0-2570 GCA_030740135.1 Nitrospinota bacterium | reverse complement strand
CGTAATGAATTTCGATACTGTTCACCGCCGCCTTGGGCATCATCTTCCTCCCTTATTCGCTTTTTCATGCCGGATCACCTCGGGCGCGTCTCGGCCGGCGTCTCACCGCAAAGGGTTTTCCCGTTCCCTCGAGCGCACCACGTTCCTTTCGCCGAACATCAGCCAATTGTACCGGGTCAGCCCGCGGGATTCACGCAGGAATGAGGTCAAACCGGAGATTTGGATTCCGTGAAGCGTCCCCTTCGGCCTCGCTCAGGGCAGGCTCCGGTCGCGCCGCGCCCCTCTGTCGCACATTGTCTCGACGGGCGGATTCAAACCCCGGAGGGAATGGGCGAGGCCCTCGGAGCGACAGGGGCGCCAACGATATCCGGCGTCCGGTCCTCTCTGACGGGATGCGGCGCCTTCTTCGACAACGGAAGACATTCAACGGGAGGCTTCAGGCGCGGCCGACGACTTTCCGTGAATGGCCCCTCTCTCCCTCTTCTTTCCTCAATCCGAGTTCGGGCTGATTGCAGGGAAGGGCGATGCGGAATGTGGAGCCTTTGCCCACGCGACTTTCGACGTCTATCGTCCCGCCATGGCCGTCCACTATCCCATGGACAATGGACAACCCAAGGCCGGTCCCTTTCTCTTCGTCCTTTGTCGAGAAAAAGGGATCGAAGATTTGCGTGAGTTTTTCTTTGGGGATCCCCCCCTCTTCATCCTGTACGCCCAGGCCGACCCAGGGGGCGCCTTCCTTCTGAAACTCCTCCAGGCGGAGGATGATGCGCCCGCCCTCCGGCATGGCATCGCGCGCGTTGCCGAGTAAATTGAGAAGGACCTGGGCGATCTGATCCCGGTCCGCTTCAATCAAAACCGAATCCTCGGGGAGCTCGACTGATATGGACGAATCCTCGATCTTGATCTGCATCTCCATCATGGAGACGGTCTCTTGGACGAGCGCTCCCAGGTCAAACCGCGACATGGAGGATTCCCCTCCCCTGGAGAACCGGCGAAGCGAGTCGCAGATCTTTGCAATCCGGCCGACGTTCAAACGAATGGCGTCCGCCGCTTCCCGGACGGAGTCCGGGTTCTCCGCATCCTTCGACAAGATCTGCGCGAAAAGGCCGATGATGTTAGTCGGATTGAGGATCTCGTGGGCCATGCCGGCGCTGAGCCGTCCCAGGGCCGCCAGCTTCTGGTGACGCATCAGCATCTCCTGCGCCTGCTTGCGCTCGCTGATGTCGCGGAGAAAAAAGATAATGTGGTTCTTCCCCTCCACTTCAATAAATCCGGGGCTGACTTCCAGCGGAACCCGTGTGCCGTCCTTTCTGATGTTGACGGACTCATAGGGGTCCAACCCATGGTCCACGATTCGGGCAATCCGTTGGGAAAGCGTATCCCGGTGATCCGGCGACACGAACTCCGAAAGCTCCCGCCCCAGCAGCTCCTCCCTTCCGTATCCGAGCATCGAGCACGCCTTTTGGTTGCAATCGATGATCCGCCCCTTTTCATCAATGATCTCGATCGCGTCGCTGGCCTGCTCGAACAGGGTCCGGTAATTCCGCTCGGATTTCCGGAGGGTTTCCTCCGCGCGTTTCCTGGCGCCGATGTCGCGGTGGATCCCGCTGTACCCCACGATGTCCCCCTGGCTGTCCCGGAGGGGCGAAACCGTGACAGAAACCTCCACCGCGGTCCCATCCTTGCGCCGCCGATTTGTCTCAACGGGCGAGACGGCCTTCCCGGCACTCAGCCGGTCCCAGAACTCTTTGTATTCCCCTGTCTCCTCCAGATAGATGCAGAGGATGGATTGCCCCAGGATCTCCGCTTCTGAATAACCATAAATGGCTTCGGCGCCGAGGTTCCAAGAGGTGATCCGCCCCTCCAGGTCCACGGTGATGATTGCGTCCGAGGCGCCCCGGACAAAGTTGTCCAGCCACTCCCCGGTCTCCCGAACCTGGGCGTACAGCTCGGCGTTCTTCATGGCCAGGGCCAAGTGATCGGCCACCGAGCCCAACAACTCGATGTGCGCCTCCGTGTAGGCATCGACTTCAGAGGACAGGGCGTTCAGAATCCCGATGCAATCGCCCTCGCTCAGGATGGGAACGTTAATGACCGAGCGCAGGCCCTCCGCCGCGAGGATCTGGCGTCTGGGGTGCGGATCTTTTTGCGTATCCGGCAGATAAACGGCCTTTTTCAAGTCCAGAATCTGCTCGAATTCGCTTCCGCTCATGGATATCGGAGCCAGCCGAGCCTTCCGGTCCTCCACCTCGTCAACCGCATAGATTCTTGAGATGACCTGCTTGTCCGATTCAAGCTTGTAGATGCTGCATCGCTCGCACGGGACCAGACGCCTGACCTGCTCCACGGTGATCCGGAACAGGTTCTCCAGGTCCAACGTGGAATTAATGGCCCGGGAGAGCTCATCCAGGACTTCCAGCGTCGTGGTTCGTCTCTGGGCCTCTGAATAAAGACGGGCATTCTCAAAGGCGACGGCCACCTGGTCGGCGATGGCGCGTCCGAGGTTCAGCTTTTGCGGGCCGATCCGCTGGGGGGTGGTCCAGAAGAAAAACAAAGCGCCGATGTTGCGC
>JASLXW010000739.1 GCA_030740135.1 Nitrospinota bacterium | reverse complement strand
GAATGACAGATTGGGGCATTTCAGACCCCTCAGAATCGTTTTTCCGCAACCTGCTAGACCTTATCGCGCCGCTGCCGGTGTCTAACCAACCCCAAGTCCCTCTGAATAATCCGTGAGCAATCTCAGCCGGTAGTCTAGATAATATGTTTCCAGGAGTCCAACAACGGCGGTTTTCCCGCCGGGACCCTTTCATGGCCCAGGCATGATCGCGCCGTCTAAAATACAGGGAACCGGATTGTGGTTCAAGCGGATTTGGCCGGTTGGCGTGAAGGTTCGTCTTCATCGGCGGTGAAACACGGGTCGTTGAGGACGCTTTGGGAGAGCCGGATGAAGATCGGCGCGAAGGCGGCTGCGGTGTGGCACCTTTCAGCCGGGATTTCCCAGATGACCACCTTTAGCCATCCTGCGGTCCTCTTTGATAAAACGCTATGGACCTGGTGGCCGAAGGTCTCATACCGGCCCGATGAATCGCGAAGAACTTGACACCATGTCGATCTGGAAAGGTGGCCAACGGCGGACCCAGACCCTGTGAGTGGAGAAGCGAGGGGTTTCGCTACATCCTGAAATCGAACTCAGGTCCTCACTTGGCATCCATCGTCTTCACATCGCCCTCGACCTTCAATGTCACC
>JASLXW010000738.1 GCA_030740135.1 Nitrospinota bacterium | reverse complement strand
GCGCGCCATCGCCTTGACCAGCCCGTCCCAGCGCTCGGTGCGCACCGGGCCCGGGTTGACGGCGACGAAGCTGATGCCGTCCTTGCCGTAGCGTCCCGCCATCGACAGGGTGAAGTTCTGGCCCGCGGCGTTGGCCGCGCCGGGCGCGATCTCCCAATAGGAGTGCTTGATGCCGTCGTTGCCGATCAGGTTGACGATCCGGCCATGGCCGCGCCGTTGCATGTGCGGCAGCACCGCCTTGGTGCAGCGCACGTAGCCCATGAATTTGAGCTGCAGCGATTCGGCCCAGTCGTCCTCGGTCAGGTTCTCGATGACGCCGCCGGGGGCCGCGCCGGCATTGTTGACCAGGATGTCGACGCCGCCGAAATGGCCGACCGCGCCCTCGAAGGCGGCAACCTCGTTGCCGGTCTCACCGGTGATCTCGGCGGCGGTGGCCTCGATATCGTCGCGCGTCCGCGAGCAGATCGCGACCCGGCAGCCCTCCGCCGACAGCACGCGCGCGATGCCCTTGCCGATGCCCTTGCTGCCGCCCGTTACCAGCGCGATCTTTCCGGTCAGTCCAAGTTCCATGTCCCTCTCCTTCGTTATCGGCGGTCAACCGGAATGTTCGATCTGGCGTCGGCGGCCGCGCTCGG
>JASLXW010000737.1 GCA_030740135.1 Nitrospinota bacterium | reverse complement strand
TCAAGCCAGTCCGTGCCCTCATAGGTGCCGTCGGGCAGCGCCCCAATCGCGGCGCGCATCTGGGCCTCGGATTGGTCGTGAAGGGCGGCGATGGCGGCTTGCACGGTCTCGGCGCCTTGCCGCCCGACAAGCTCTTGAAAGCGCTGCTCGGCGGTTCGCGTCGCCGCCACCTGGGCCAGGATGTCGCCCTCGCGTTCCTCGGGGCCGCGCAGATTGGCCAGGATCATGTCCAGCTTCTCGCGCTGGGGACCGTCGGCGGTGAACAGACGGAACGGCGGGATGCGCAACCCTTCCTGCCAGGCATCGGTCGCGTTGGGCACATAGCTTCCCGGCAGCGCGCCGCCGATATCCGCCCAATGGGCGAGGCTGACGGCGAAGGCCCGGAGCCCGCCATCGACATGGATCGGCCTGATCGCCTTGACGTCGGGCAGATGGTTGCCGCCGATTTCGGGCAGATTGAGAAACCACACATCGCCGGGGGCGAGGCGCCCGGCCGGCACAAGTTTGAGGAACTCCTTAACGGTTGCCGCCATCACCCCCATATGGATCGGGATATCGCGGCCCTGGGCGATCAGCTCGCCTTCGGCATCGGTCAGCGCCGAGGACAAGTCGCCGGCCTCGCGCAGCAAGGGCGAGC
>JASLXW010000736.1 GCA_030740135.1 Nitrospinota bacterium | reverse complement strand
AATATTTCAGAATTCAAAACATTGTTATTTGAATTTGAAAAAATAGAATTTATAATCTTCACTTTTTTCCCTTTATCTATCAAAACTTTTGACAAACCTGATAACAAAGAAGTTTTTCCAAGTCTTGGTTTAGGAGAGGTAATTAAAAAAATTTTCATTTGAAATATTACTTTTTAATTTATAAGATTCATTAATATTTTGAGTTTACACTAGATATTACAAAAATGTAGTAAACTCCTTAAATCATTTAATTTGCCGCGGTAGCTCAGTCGGTAGAGCAATGGACTGAAAATCCATGTGTCGGCGGTTCGATTCCGCCCTGCGGCACCTTTTTATATTTTGTTAATAAAACTAAAAGAATTTTTATCATCTGAAACAGGATTAAAGGCTTTTGAATCCAAAGAATACAGGTACTTTTGGTTAGCAGCGGCATTTTCAAATGTAGGAATGTGGTCTTTGGGATATGGAAGACTATGGCTAATGCACGACCTTACAGAATCTACAATAATGGTAGGATTAGTTGGATTCAGCACATTATCACCTATGATTTTTCTTTCATTTTTTGGAGGAGTATTAGCTGATAGAGTTAACAGATTAATTAATATCAGAATTACTAGGGGAATATTCTCTTTTCTAGCAAT
>JASLXW010000735.1 GCA_030740135.1 Nitrospinota bacterium | reverse complement strand
TCGATGGCCACCGGTACCGGCGGCCGGTAGCCCAAGGCACTATGGGGCCTTACCCGGTTGTAGAGCTGTCGCCATCTTTCCACCAACATCTTGGCCTCTGTCAGGGTGTAGAAGCTCTCCCCGTTGAGTAGTTCATCGCGCCGCTTGCCGATGAAGGACTCCACATAGCCGTTCTCCCAGGGACTGCCCCGCTCGATATAAAGCGTTCTCACCTCAAGACGGGTGAGCCACCCTCTAACCGCATTCGCCGTGAACTCCGCCCCGTTGTCCGAGCGGATATAAGCCGGCAGGCCACGCCGGACGAACAACTCCGTCAAACGGGCCAGGACATCCTCGGAGTTGAGTTTCCTCTCTACATCGAGGGCCAGGCACTCCCGGGTGAACTCATCCATCACAGCCAGCATCCGTAAAGGCCGCCCATCGTGCGTCCTCGCAGCCAGGAAGTCGTAGGACCACACATGATTCCGATAAGACGGACGCTTGCGAAGACAAGAGCCGTCGTTCAGCCATAAACGCCCTCGTTTGGGCTGTCTCTTCGGCACCTTCAGGCCTTCCTGGCACCAGATCCGCTCCACCCGCTTGTGGTTCACCCGCCAGCCCTCGTGCCTCAGGAGTGCCGTGATGCGGCGGTAGCCATAACGGCCATA
>JASLXW010000734.1 GCA_030740135.1 Nitrospinota bacterium | reverse complement strand
GGGAATCCCGCCAGCATGCGGTTGTGGACTTCTGTCGGAGCGCCTTCGACGAGAACGCTGACGTCGGCGCTGGTGCCCCCGACGTCAAGCGTGATGACGTTGCCGAAGCCGGCGGCCGGGGCCCGGTAGGCGGCGCCGAGCACCCCGGCGGCGGGTCCCGACAGGCAGGCACGGATGGGCAGCCTGCGCGTCATGTGAACGGACATGAGGCCGCCGCTACTCTGGCTTACCTTGGGTTCGGCCGGGATACCGAGACGCGCGACCTCGGCGGTGAAACGATCGAGATAGGCATCGACGACGGTGAGCAGCGCGCCGTTCAGGACCGCCGTCGAGAAGCGCTCGTACTCGCGGAACTCAGGGTAAACCGCCGTCGACGACAGAATGTGGACATCCGACGGCAGGACCTCGCGCAAGATCTCCACCGCCTTCTCCTCGTTCTCGGGATAGGCGTAGGAGTGGAGGAAGCAGACGGCCACGCAGTCGACACCCTCGGCGGCCAACTGGCGGCCGACGTGGCGTACGCCGTCCTCATCGAGCGCGACGTGCGCGCTCCCGTCGGCGCGGCGCCGTTCGCGCACCTCGCAGCGCAGCCGCCTGGGCACCAGGGGCTTGGGAAAGTCAAGATGGATGTCGTAGACCTTGGGTCGCAC
>JASLXW010000733.1 GCA_030740135.1 Nitrospinota bacterium | reverse complement strand
TTTGACGATCATCTTGAAAGCCAAGTGGCGAAACGCAAGAAGCGCCCGCCTGGAAAAAAACGCCGCGCCGCCCAGGAAGCGCCGCCGCCACCGGCGCTGCGTCCCGTCGATTGGGCGGAAACCGGCGCCTTGAAGACGCAACTGGCGGCCCAGGTGGAGGTGCCAGAACCGCCCTTCATAGGCCCCAGACTGATCGACAAAGTAGACCTGAAAGCGTTGCTGCCGTTCTTGAACGAGACCATGCTTTTCCAGTTCCACTGGGGGTTCAAGAAAGCCGGGCGCGACCGGGCGGAGTGGAAGAAATGGGCGGCCAGGGAGGTGCGCCCCATCCTGAGCGGGCTGATACAACGATGCCGGGACGAGGAGATTATCCGCCCCGCCGCCGCTTACGGTTACTGGAAGTGCGCATCTGAAGGCAATTCGGTGATCCTCTTCGGGGAAGACGGTGAAAGCGAAGCCGCCCGCTTGGCCTTTCCCCGCCAGAATAAAAAACACGGCCTTTGCATCGCCGACTTCTTCCGCGACGCAGATCAGCCGAGCCGTGACGTCATCGGCCTGCAGGTGGTGACGGTGGGGCAGCGGGCCTCGGATGTGGCGCGCCAGTGGTTTCACGCCGACCGTTACCGGGATTATCTTTATCTGCACGGGCTT
>JASLXW010000731.1:362-652 GCA_030740135.1 Nitrospinota bacterium | reverse complement strand
CCACACTGTCCGACGAGCGCAGGACGGTCCGGACTAGGTCGTTTCTCAGGTCCGCCATCAGCAGACCCAGGGCCGACGTCACCCCCGGCGCGATGGGCACTAGGACTCTGGGAATGTCGAGCTCCGCCGCGAGCTCCGCGGCGTGCACCGGCCCCGCTCCCCCGAACGTCACCAGGCAAAACTCCCGCGGGTCGTAGCCCTTGGCCACCGAAACGATCCTGATACCTTTGATCATGCCCGCGTTTACGACCCTCACTATTCCCTCGGCCGCCTCCTCGACGCTCAGGTCT
>JASLXW010000731.1:0-352 GCA_030740135.1 Nitrospinota bacterium | reverse complement strand
GCGGGCCTTGTCCACGTCCAGTCCGAGCCGTCCGCCGAGAAAGCTCGCCGGGTTCAGCCGGCCCAGGACCAGGTTGGCGTCTGTCACGGTGGGCTCGACCCCGCCCCGGCCGTAGCAGGCCGGCCCCGGCTCCGCTCCGGCGCTGCGCGGGCCAACCCGCATGGCTCCTCCCGGATCGATCCACGCGATGCTGCCCCCGCCCGCCCCCAGGGTATGGATATCCACCATCGGCACCTTGACGGGAAGACGTTCGATCTCGCTGTCTTGGCTGCGGCGTACCTCTCCCTGGTAGCAGAGGCTGATGTCGAAGCTCGTGCCGCCCATGTCCACCGATATGCTGTTCGGCTGGCCC
>JASLXW010000730.1 GCA_030740135.1 Nitrospinota bacterium | reverse complement strand
ATGCCGGATTGCAGCCCGCCGCCCTTGGCGCCGGCGTCACCGTGGGCGCCAGGGACGCCAGGGCCGTATCATAAAGCGCCGCCAGTTCGCGGCGGCGGGTGATGAACCGTTTCAGCTTGCCGAGCTGGCTTAAGCCCAGGGCGCAGTGAACGTCCGAGACCCGGTAGTTAAAGCCCGGCGCTGTCATTTCGTAATACCAGGGATTAGCGCCGTCATCGCCGGCAAAGCCCAGCTCGCCGTTATGCCAGCGTTCGGGGTCGTGCTCCATGCCGTGATTGCGAAACCGTTTCAGGCCGGCGGCCAGTTCCGAATCGTTGGTGGTAACTACGCCGCCCTCGCCCATGGCGATGGCCTTGACCGGATGGCAGGAGAAAATAGCCATCTTCCCATAACCGCAGCTTCCCACCGGGACCTCTCCGCCCTCGGCAGTGATATAACCCCCGCCCAGGGCATGGCTGGCGTCCTCCACCACCGCCAGACCCCGTTCACCGGCCAGCCGCGCCACCATTTCCATGTCCACGCACTGGCCGCCGAGATGAACCGGATAAACCGCTTTGAGGGAATCGACGCCGCGATCCAGCGCCGCGCCAAGCGAGGCTTCATCGAGCAGCCCCGTTTCCGGGTCCACGTCGGCGAAGACCACCTCGGCCCCG
>JASLXW010000072.1 GCA_030740135.1 Nitrospinota bacterium | reverse complement strand
AAGGGGGACTTTTTTGAAAAACCGTCCCTCTTGACCCCTCCCAGGGGTTGGGAACCCCCTGAAAAACTTTCATTAGGCGATAGAGTGCCGCCCGAAGGGCGGCACTCTATCGCAAGAAAACTGGCTGGATTCTGCGGCAGCCGCAGGTAAACGGGCATCCGGCTAAAGATCAAAGGCGTCGCGGGCCGAAGCCGACCGCCATAACCAATCAGACGTCCACCCCAAAGGCCAAGCCGCAGGCTATGGCCGCAAAAAGTTTTCGAGGGGGGTCCAGGGGGGGGCAGTTTTCAAAATGTCCCCCCTGGCGGTTTTTTTGTGTCTCCATCAGTAAGGAGGAAACCCGCATGGACTTCGAGCTTCCCGGGGAGTTGAAGCTTCTTCGCGACATGGTTCGGGACTTCGTCAAGAAGGCGCTCCTGCCCCTGGAGGACCGGGTCGAGGAGGCCGACGACGTTGCCCCCGACCTCCTGCGGGAGCTCCGCGTCCAGGCCCGGGACCTGGGTCTTTTGGGCCTTTGCATTCCGAAAGAATGCGGCGGGGCCGGGATGGGGATGCTTGCCAACTGCGTCGTGCGGGAGGAGCTGGGGCGGACGAGTCTGGCCATGTCCTACACCGTTCGGGGCCCCTCGCCGATCCTGTCCCTGGGCACGGCCGAGCAGCGGGAGCGTTACCTCGCGCCCTGCCTTCGGGCGGAGAAGCGGGACTGCTTCTCCCTGACCGAGCCCAACGCCGGCTCCGACGCGGCGGCCATTCAGACCACCGCCGTCCGGGACGGGGACGACTTCATTTTGAACGGGACGAAGATTTTCGTGACCGACGGCGTGAAGGCGGACTTCGTGATCGTCTTCGCCGTGACGGACAAGGAGAAGCGGGCGCGGGGCGGGATCACAGCGTTTCTGGTGGACAAAGGGACGCCGGGGTTCGAGGTGGGGTCGGTGTTCAAGAAGATGGGCTGGCGGGGAACGGACCTGGCGGAGCTGGTGTTCACCGGGTGCCGGGTTTCCGCGGCGCAGGTGCTGGGTGAGGTGGGTCAGGGGTTCACGCTGGCGATGAAGTGGATCGACACCGGCCGGCTGGGGATAGCGTCGGCCGCGCTGGGCACGGCCGAGCGGCTGTTGGAGATGGCGACGGGTTACGCGGGCCAGCGTGAGACGTTCGGCCGGCGGCTGGCGGAGCGTCAGGCTATTCAGTGGATGATCGCCGATTCGGCGACCGAACTCAAGGCGGCGCGGCTGTTGGTCCACCAGGCGGCGTGGAGCGGGGTGCAGGGGCGGGACACGCGTCAGGCGGCGGCGATGGCGAAGCTTTACGCCACCGAGATGGTGGGCCGGGTGTCGGACCGCGCGCTCCAGATCCACGGCGGGATGGGGTACATGAAGGACCTCCCCATCGAGCGCATGTACCGCGACGTCCGCTACACCCGGATCGCCGAGGGCACGTCGGAGATCCTCCGCTTCCTCATCGCCCGGGGGATCTTGAAAGGGGGGGGGTAAGAAAATAAGGCGGCACTGGCAGCTTGTCTGCCGGTGCTTCCTCTCATCCCTTCCCTCCCGCGTTCTCATCAACCTCGATTCCATAATCCGCCCGGGCCTTTTCCGGCGAGAGGATGCCGTCCCGGACTTCCTGAAGGACCTTGGACGGGTCCCGCCCGGCGGGGTCTCCCCATCCGCCGCTGCCCGCGGACTGGACCCTGAGGACTCCGGGGCCGACGCCCATCACGCCGTAAGCGGGAAGCGCGCTTTCCGGCCCTCCGTCGGGACGGAACGAGACCCGGGCGGGCGCGCCGGCCTTGCCGCCGGAGGTCCCGTACCCGCTGGGGTCGCCCTGGCCCTCGCCGCGCAGATACAACGTCCCTGGGGCCAGAAGCTCCAATTGGTAATCCACGCCCGTTCCCCCACGAAACTCCCCCGGTCCGCACGAGTCCCGCCGGACCTCGTGCCGGACGAACCGGACCGGGTTGAGGCGTTCGAGGGATTCAAGGTTCGGGATGATCATCCCGCCCATGTTGATGGGGGTCCCGATCTGGTCCGTGCCGTCCTTTCCTTTCGCGGCGCCCGCGCTGGCCAGCCCGGCCAGGTTGAACAGGACGAAGACCCGGCCGTTTCGGTCCCGCCCCGACAGGACGGGATTCGCCATCTTCCCCCAGCCGCCGCACACTCGGTCCGGGTCGGCCAGCGCCAGGGCCTTCCAGCAGCAGTGCATGATCTCGTGGGCCGGATGGATGGTGGCGAAGCTCACCGGCGCCGGCTCGGTGCAGTTCACCACCGTGCCCTCCGGGGCGCTGACCCGGATTGTCCGGTACATCCCTTCATTGTGCGGGATCTGCGGGTCCACCACCGTGGCCAGCGCGGCGTAGACGGCGGAGTAAGTGTTGGGCAGGTTGCTGTTCTTATATGCGGGGATCTGCGGGTCCGTCCCGGTGAAATCCGCCTCGATATCGCCGCCCCGGACGGTCAGGCGGAGGCGGATGGAAACGCTCCGGTCGGAGAAGCAGTCGTTGTTCATCGCGTCGGCCGCCTCATAGACGCCGTCGGGGATGTCCTCCACCTCCAGCCGCATCCGGTGCTCCCCGTAATCGAGCAGGGCGTCGCAATACGTCCGAAGCCTGTCCCAACCGTGTTCCTTCAAAAGATCTTCGACCCAGCCGAGGCCCTTCTTGACGGACCCGACCATGGCCCCCAAGTCTCCGGCCAGGATGTCCGGGCGGCGGCAATTGATCTTGAGCAATTCCAGGACGTCGGCTCGCGGGACGCCTCGGTCCTCAAGCTTGAGCGGCGGGATGCGCAGGCCCTCGTGGAAGATTTCCTTCGCCTCGGGGTTGTACGTTCCCGCCGCGCCGCCGCCGATGTCGAATTGATGAGAGCGGATGCACGTGAAGGCCGCCGGGTCGTTTCCGGCGAAGACCGGCGCGAAGACCGTCCAGTCGGGCAGGTGGTTCCCGCCGGCGGTGTAGACATCGTTCGAGACGAAGATGTCGCCGTCCCGGATGTCGTCTCCGAAAAACTCCAGGAGGGCGCGCACGGCGAACCCGCCGCCCCCGGTGTGGATGGGGATGCCCTCCGCCTGGGAGAGAAGCCGCGCACGGTCATCGGTGAGAAAGCAGGAGAAATCGTGCGCCTGGCTGGCGATGGCGCTCCGGGCCGTCCGGGTCATGACGGCCCCCATCCGGTGGGTGATGCCGTCCAGCTTTTGTTGAATGATCGTCAGCGTCGCCGGGTCGATGGCCGCGCGTCGGGCGCTCATGGTTTCATCCCTTTTTTCGTCAGCACGAGGTTGCCGTAGGCGTCCGCCTCCACCGCGTTTTCGGGGGCGACCCATAACGTCGTATTCGGCTGTACGATCACCGCCGGGCCTGAGAGCGATTGTCCGGGCGTCATCGAGTCGCCCGAGATCACGGGCGTGGAGACGGCCGGACCCGGAGCGTCCGGGAACACGTTGCGGCGGGGGGGGGGGAGGAGGGGGCCGCCGCGCGCCGACTTCGCCTCATCCGGCGTCTCCCGTTTCCGGACCGCCAGGGGCGGCGTGGCCGCGATGGCGGTCACCCGGAGGCCCGAGAAGTCGATGGCGCTTTCCGGGTCCCGGTGGCCGTAGAGGGTCTCGTGCCGGTCATGAAACGCCGCCGCCAGCGACTCGAGCGCGCCGGGATCGTCGATGTCCGCAATGACGACCGGGATGTCCCAGTTCTGACCCCGGTAGCGCAGGTCGGCCCGGAATTCGATCCGGATTTTCTCCGCGGGAACGCCGGTCCCGGCGACTTCCTCCGCGGCGAGGCCGCGCAACCGCCCGAACGCCTCCTTCAAGGCCTGGGGGGACGTTTTCTCCAACTCCCCGATGAAGGTCTGGACGTAGTCCCGTCGAAGGTCGGCGTGGAGGAGGCCGAGGGCGCTGAAGACGGCGGCGTCCCGGGGAACGAGGACGCGCCCGATCCCGAGGGCCTCGCCCAGGGCGCCGGCGTGAAGCGGTCCGGCGCCGCCGGCGGCGATCAGGGTGAACTCGCGCGGGTCCCGTCCCTTTTTAACGCTGATCATCTCGATGGCGTCGATCATGTTCTGCGTGGCGACCCGGACGATTGAGAGCGAGGCCTCCGCCGTCGAGAGGCCCAGGGGTTCGGCGATCCTCCGGTGGACGGCGTCCTCCGCCGCCGCCCGGTCGAGCGTGATCTCCTCCCCCAGCATGTCCCCATCCCCCAGCCGGCCCAGGACGAGGTGGGCGTCCGTCACCGTCGGCGCCCGGCCCCCCCGCCCGTAGCAGGCCGGCCCGGGGTCCGCCCCGGCGCCGTGCGGTCCGACCCTCAGCATCCCGCCCGGGTCCACAAAGGCGATGGTCCCTCCGCCCGTTCCGATCGTCGAGATCTCCAGGGACGGGGCGGCGAGGTGATGCCCTTCGATTTCCAGGCCGTCGAAGAGGGAGACCTGTCCGTCCGCGACGACCGTGATGTCGCAACTTGTGCCCCCCATGTCGAAGACGATGAGGTTGGGCGCGTCGCCGCGCTCCCCCTCCTTCCCCCCGCCCAGGGCCTCTCCGGCCTGAAGGGCGGCCGCCGCGACCGCGGCCGGTCCGGACAGGATGAGCTGGCCCGGCTGTGAGACGCTCCGTTTGATGTCGGTGACCCCGCCGTTGCCCTGCATGATGAGGGGCGGAACGCTCAGCCCCCCGGCCCGCAGCTCGGAATCCAAACCTTCGAGATATGATCCGGCGCCCGGGGCGACGTAGGCGTTGATGACGGTCGTCGAGACCCGCTCATACTCCCCCATGACGGGGAGGACCTCCGAGGAGATCATGACGGGGATCCCCGGCATTCGGGCGAGCGCCCGCGCCTTGATCGCCCGCTCGTGCTCGCCGTTCGCATAGCCGTTGAACAGGCAGACGGCGATGGCCTCGACGCCTTCGTCCTCCAGCGCGGCCAGGGCCTCGGCCGCGCTCTCCCCGTCCAGGGGGACGAGGGGTTTGCCGAAGCAATCCATCCGCTCCCGGACCCCGCGGCGGAGATGGCGCGGGACGAGGCTCGGCGGGGAGGGGGTCTTCATGTCCCAGATAGAGGCCCGGATCCCCCGGCGCAGCGCCAGGGTGTCCCGGAACCCCTCCGTCGTGATGAGGCCCACCTTCGCGCCCGCGCGCTGGACCATCAGGTTGGTGCACACGGTGGTCCCGTGAACGAACGACGAGGCGTCCGCCAGGAGGCCGGGCAGGTCTCCTCCGAGACGGGTCGCGGCTTGGGAGAGGCCGTGGAAGATTCCTTCCAGCGGGTTGTTGGGCGTCGTGGGGGTCTTGAGGGACAGGATCTCCCCCCCCGCCCCCTCGCCCTCGGGCGCCACGACGACATCGGTGAATGTCCCGCCGACGTCCACGCCGATCCGCACGGGTTCGGTCAAAGGATGCTCCTTTCCACTTCCCGGAACTGGACGGTAGACCATCAATCGCGGCATAGCTTAAACTATGCCGGCGGAAATCGAAAAACCCCGACTACCCGGACCCGCCTCGCGATTCCGGGCCGAAACCCCGGATGTTCGATGTTTATAGAGGAGGATGTCAACTGTCGCCGCTGCTTATGGGGATCGGTGTTTTCCCCACGGAAAGCAAACACTCCGCCGGAAAAGTCGTCGAGGCCGTCGAAGAGGCGGAACGGGCCGGCTTTGATCGGGCCTGGCTCGTGGATTCGCAGGGGCTGTTTCCGGAGGTGTATGTCACGCTCACCCAGTGCGTCGCGCGGACGGAGCGCATTCACCTGGGCACGGGCGTCACGAACCCGCTTACCCGTCACCTCTCGGTCACGGCCCGGGCCATCGCCACGCTGGATGAGTTCGGGCGGGGGCGCGTCCGCCTGGGCCTGGGGGCCGGGGACACCTCGATGAAGTACTTGAGACGCCCGCCCCTTCGGCCCGATGAGTGCGAGGAGGCGGTCCGCTGCCTCCGGTCTTTGTTGGCCGGTCGGGAAGGGACCTTCCGGGGGGAGACCATCCATCCGTTCGATCATTATGAACCCCGGGACGTCCCCATCCACTTGGCGGCCAACGGCCCCCGGATGTTGCGGACGGCCGGCAGATGCGCGGACGGCGTCATCGTCTCCGTGGGCGCCGATCCCGCGATCATTCAGTACGTCTTCGATTCGGTGAGGGAGGGGGCCGAGAGCGTGGGCCGCGATCCGGCCGAGATCCCCGTCTCGCTCCACGTCGGCTGCGACGTCTCCGAGGACCGGGAACAGGCGCGGGAGAACGTCAAGACCTATGTGGCGCGGCGGCTGATCGCCCCGCTGCCGCGCTCGCTGACGGGATTCACGAAGGCGGAGCAGGAAAGGTTCAAAGAGGCTTACTCCCTGGCGGGTCATCTCCAGGTGAATGCGTCCCACGCCCGGCTCGTCCGGGAGGAATGGATCGACCGTTTCTCCCTGGCGGGGACGCCGGAGGAGTGTCTGGAGAAGGTGCGGATGTTCGAGGCGTCGGGGGTGAGCGAGTTGTTCCTCCTGCCCACCACGTCCAGCTCGGTCGGGCTCATCCGGACCTTCGCCGATTCCATCCTGCCGGAGCTGCGAGCGTCCGCCCTCGACTGAGCGGCGGCTTCCTTCCTCCGGAAGGGCCGGTTCGGCCGCAGCGGAGAGGATTTCATCATGTCCGATCTTCAGCCGCTTCTGGCGCCGCGTTCCATCGCGGTGGTCGGGGCCAGCGATCAGCCCGGCACGGGCAAGGCCGTCCTGGCCAATTTGCGCGTGTGCGGATTCGGCGGAGAGCTGGTCCCCGTGAACCCCAAGTACGAAACCGTGGACGGTCTGCCTTGCGTCCCGGACCTTTCGCGTCTGCCTCATCCTGTGGACCTGGCCATCATCGCCATCCCGGCGGCGCACATCGCGCGGGCCCTGGGGAGCGTTTCCCCCGGCGCCGTCCAGGCGGCCGTCATCCTTTCCGCCGGGTTCGGTGAAACGGGGGCGCGCGGCAAGGCGCTCGAGGCGGACGTCCTGGCCGCCGCGCGGGGCCGGGGGATCCGGTTCTGCGGTCCGAACTGTCTGGGGTTCATCAACGCCCACGGCGGGGTGGCGGCCTACAGCGCGTCCCTTCGGCAGCGGCCCCGTCCGGGCGGGATCGGGATCGTTGCCCAGAGCGGCACCGTATGCATCGGGTTGGTCAACGCCCGGGCCGACCTGGGCTTCAGCCACATCCTGTCCACCGGGAACGAGGCGGACCTGACCTCCGACGAATGCATTCGGTTCCTGGTGGAGGACTCCCGCACCGAGTGCATCGGCCTCTTCCTCGAGGGCGTCCGGTCGGCCGAAGGCTTCCTGAGCGCCCTGGACCTGGCGGAGGAGGCGGGCAAGCCCGTCGTCGTGCTCAAGGCCGGCCGCTCGGACACCGGCCGGCGCGCGACCCTCGCGCACACCGGCTCGCTGTCCGGCTCGGATCGGGTGTTCCGCGGTCTCTTCCGGCAGAAGGGGGTCATCCAGGTTTCCGACATGGACGAGCAGCTCGCGACCCTGGGCCTGCTCTCCGGAGGCCGCCGGCCCGCCGGAGGGGGTCTCGGGGTCACGACGGTTTCCGGCGGGCAGTGCGCCCTGATTTGCGACGCGGCGGATGAAATCGGCCTGGAGCTGCCGGACCTCGCGCCGAAGACGAGCGAACGCCTGGCCGCCGTCCTGCCGGAGTTCGCGGCCAACGCAAACCCGCTGGACACGACCGGGGTGGGGGTCGTCCGCCACGACCTCTACGAGGAGTGTCTGCGGGCCCTCGCGGATGATCCGGGCGTCCACTGCGTCGCCGCCCTTCAGGACATCCCCGCCGGTTTGGGTCCTTCATCCCGGAAGAATTACCACGAGAATTGCGGGCGCCTGGTGAAGGTCGCCCGGTCGACCGATAAGCCGGTCGCGCTGTTCACCCAGTTCGGCGGCGCGATGGACCCGGAGATGGAAGAAACCCTGCGGGAAGGCGGCGTCCCGCTCTTGCAGGGGCTGATCCCCGGCTTGCGGGCCATCCGGAATTCGGTTCGGTGGGCCGAGAGGATGCGGGCCGGCCGGCCGGGGCCGGCTGAGCCGCGGGGAGTTCCGGACGAAGCGATTGTCGCGAAGCTCCGGGAGGCGAAAGGCCCCCTGTCCGAGCGGGAGAGCAAAGATCTCCTGGCCCGGTGCGGCGTCGCCGTGACGCGGGAGACCCTCGCGAAGTCCGAGGCCGAGGCCCTGGAGGCGGCCGAGTCGCTGGGCTATCCCGTGGTGCTGAAAGTGGACTCCCCCGATCTTCCGCACAAGACCGAGGCCGGCGCGGTCCGCCTCGGCCTGGATTCTCCCGACGGGGTCCGCTCGGCCTACCGCGACGTCCTCGATTCCGCCCGCCGTTATCGGCCCGACGCCCGGATCAACGGGGTCCTCGTTTCCGAGCAGGCGGGGCCGGGCGTGGAGATGATCATCGGTCTATCCACAGACCCCCAGTTCGGAAAGACCGTCCTCGTCGGGATGGGCGGGATTCTGGCGGAGGTCCTGGAGGACGCGTCCGTCCGGCTGGTTCCGATCACCCGGCGGGACGCGGAGGAGATGCTGGACGAGCTCCGGGCCTCGAAGATCCTAAAGGGCGTCCGCGGACGCGGACCCTCGGACCGTGAGGCGGTCATCGGGGCGCTGCTGGCGCTCTCGGAATTCGGACGGCGCTACGGAGACCTGGTCGAGGAGGTGGACATCAACCCGTTGATCGTCGGAGCGGAGGGTTCAGGGGTCCTGGCCGCCGACGCCCTCGTCGTTCCCCGCGCCTGAGGCGGATTTCTCACCCGTCCATCGGCACGGGGCGTCTCGGGGGTTCGGCGCTCGATCTATCGGGCGGATTTGAAGGGGCCGTCGCGTTTTTCGAGGAACTTCTTCAACCCGTGCTTCCGTCCGTACCGGGCCCATTCCAGGCTCTCGTCCGTGGCGTGGATGATGCTCGTCGTCTCGACGTTGTAGGCCAGGGCCTGTCGGAGCCCCATCATGTCGTACGTGCGGTGGATGGCCTCTTTGTTGATCCGAAGCGCCTTGGGCGGCACGAGGGCGAGGCGGTTCGAGAGCTTCAGCGCTTCGTCCTGGAGGGAGTCGTGCGGGACGACCCGGTTGACCAGCCCCAGGCGGTGGGCCTCCCGGGCGTCGATCAGGTCTCCCATGTAAAGGATCTCCTTCGCCTTTTTCAGTCCGATGAGCCAGGGCAGGATGAGGGTGGGCGGGGCTGAAGAATGGCGGATCTCCGGCTCGCCGAAGCGCGCACGGTCGGAGGCGACGGTGAGGTCGCACACCATGCTGAGGTCCATCCCGCCTCCCACGGCGTACCCGTTCACCACCGCGATGACGGGCTTTACGCAGTCCCAGACCTTCATGACGTTGTTGAAATCATCCTTCATCTTCTCCCGCCATTCATCCACCGTTGCCAGGGTCTTCTTCTTTGAATCTTCGGTGTCATAATTCACCGAGATGTCGTAACCCGCAGAGAACGCCCGGCCCGCCCCCGTGAGGATGACGGCCCGGACGTCTTCGTCGGCCGAGGCTTCCTCAATGGCCGCTTCCATCTCCCGTTTGAGGTCGAAATTCAGGGCGTTGAGGACCTCGGGGCGGTTCAGCGTGATGCGAACGATGGCGCCAAACTTTTCGTAAATCAGCAGGGTGTAGGACATCATTTTCCCCCGGATGTTTTTGGGCAAGGCGTCCCGGTGGAGGATTCGGGTCTGGCGCATTGTTTCTCATTTCATTATGCGCATGGACGGTTGGCCGTCAACGGCGTCCCGGGGCGGAGCGCTTCCCCCGTTGAGGATCGCGGCTTCGGGCGGGGCAATACCGATCTATAATTCCTCCGAAGTCCGCGAAGAGGGGGGGGGGTTGTTGATTCATGCCGGGTTCAGGATGAAGACCGGCTTCACCGAGAGGAGGCGCGGACCATGTCCGTTCCCGAACAGACGCAGGCCTCGGCCGGGATGGGCCTCATCGGTCGTCCCGTCCCCGCGGCGGGCTCGCCGGACAAGGTGAGCGGCGCCGCCGCCTACGTGGGGGACCTCCGTATTCCCCGGATGCTGCACGCCAAGGTTCTCAGAAGCGGCGTTCCCCACGCCCGGATCGTCGAGATCGACGTCTCGAAGGCCCTCCGCCTGCCGGGTGTCAAGGCGGTCATAACCGGGAAGGACCTGCCGGACATTCTGTGGGGGGAGATCGTCAAAGACCAGCGCACGCTCCCCACGGCCAAGATCCGCTTCGCCGGGGAAGACCTCGCGGCGGTGGCCGCCGTGGACGAAGCCACCGCCCTCGACGCCCTGGAGCTGATCCGCGTGGAGGTCGAGGAGCTCCCCCCCGTTCTGGGCATCGAGGAGGCCATGGCGGAGGGCGCGCCCGTCGTCCACGACGGAGTCCCGGACAACGTGGTGAAGCGGTTCACCATCACCCGGGGGGACCTGGAGGCGGGGTTTCAACAGGCCGACGTGATCCTGGAGGAGACCTACCGCACCCAGCGGCACCACCAAAGCTACATGGAGCCGTTCGGGGCTGTTGTGGAGGTGGACAACTCCGGCCGCCTGACGCTTCACGCGGGCGTCCAGGGGATCTTTCATTCCCGGAATCACCTGGCCGAAGCCCTGGGGATCTCCCCGAGCCGGGTTCGGGTCATCCAGTCCTGGGTGGGCGGCGCCTTCGGGGGGAAGCAGACCTTCCGGCCGCTGCCGATCCTGGCCGCCGCGCTCGCGCGAAAGACGGGCTGCCCGGTCCGCCTGCTGAACAGCCGGCAGGACGAGTTCCGGGGAGGAAGCCCGCGCCTGCCCGTCAAGATCCACCTCCGGATGGGGGTCCGAAAGGACGGGACCCTCACGGCCAAGCACGGCCGGGTCATCGGGGACGCCGGGGCCTTCGCCACCATCTCGCCCGCCATCCTTCACACGGCGACGATGCGGATGGACAACCTGTACCGGATCGAAAACCTCGTGAACGAAGCGTCCCTGGTGTACACCAACCACGTCCCGTGCGGACCGTTTCGCGGGTTCGGGACCGTCCAGGGGGCCTTCGCGATCGAGAGCCTCCTGGACGCCCTGGCCGAGGCCGTCGACATGGACCCGGCCGAGCTCCGGCGCAGGAATTTCGTCCGGACCGGCGACACCACGGTCCACGGCTGGCATCTCGGGAGCTGCGGGATCCAAGACTGCCTGGACACCGCCGTGAAGGCCAGCGGATGGGAGGATCACAACGGCCGGGACGACGGGGGCCGGTTCCGGCGGGGCTTCGGCCTCTCGGCCGCGACGCACGTGAGCGGAAACCGCCACTACGGCGACCTCGACGCCTCCACGTGCATCCTGAAGTTCAATCAGGACGGCAAGGTCAACCTCATCAACGGCGAAGGGGAGCTCGGGCAGGGCGCGGCCACGGTGCTCTCCATGTGCGTGGCGGAAGAGCTGGGCCTCCGCCCCGAGGACGTGACCGTGGCCCGGGCCGACACCGACACGTCGCCTTTCGCCATCGGCGGTTACGCGAGCCGCGTGACCATGATCGCCGGCAACGCCGCGCGCCTGGCGGCCCTCGACGCCCGGCGGCAGATCTTCAGCCGGGCGGCCGAGATGCTGGAAGCGCGTCCGGACCAACTGGCGCTTGCGGACGGTTTCGTCTTCGTGGAGGGTGCGCCCGCCCGGCGGCTTTCGCTCTCCGAGGTGGCCCACGGCGAGCTCTTCCGGCGCGGGGGGCGGACGATCATCGGCGTGGGCGAATACGACGCGCCCACGCAGATGTACGACGGCGAGACGCGCTACGGGAACATCGCGCCCGGGTACGAGTTCACCGTCCAGGTGGCCGAGGTCGAGGTGGATACGGAGACGGGGGCCGTCCGCGTCGTGCGGATCGTCGCGACCGACGAC
>JASLXW010000729.1:412-658 GCA_030740135.1 Nitrospinota bacterium | reverse complement strand
TACACCTCCGTGGAGCAGCTCGACAACCCGGAGCTGCGTGGCAAACCCGTCGTGGTCGGCGGTGCGCCCGAAGGGCGGGGCGTCGTGGCAGCGGCGTCCTACGAAGCCCGACGCTTCGGAGTCCGCTCCGCCATGCCCATGCGGACCGCCCTGCAGCGATGCCCGCGCGCCATCCGGATCCTGCCACGCTTCGACCGCTACAACGAGGTGTCGCGGCGGGTCATGGACATCTTCCACGATGTGACG
>JASLXW010000729.1:0-402 GCA_030740135.1 Nitrospinota bacterium | reverse complement strand
CCGACTCGGTGAGCGCGCGGCGGCCCTCGGCCGCCATCGCGGAGGAGTTACGGCAGCGAGTGCGGTCCGAGCTGTCGCTGACGATCTCGGTGGGCGTGGCCGCCAGCAAGTCGGTGGCCAAGATCGCCTCGGACCTGGACAAGCCCGACGGCCTGACGGTCGTTCCACCCGGAGGCGAGCGGGACTTCCTCGCCCCGCTCTCCGTCAGCAAGCTGTCAGGCATCGGGCCCAAGACGGCGGCCCGCCTGGCAAGAAATGGCGTCCACACCATCGGCGACCTGGCGTCCAGGTCCGACGGGTGGCTGGCCGAACGCTTCGGCCGGACCGGGCCCCACATGCGCAGGCTGGCCATGGGCCGGGACGACCGGCCTGTGCAGGTCAGCAGAGAGCGGAAGTCGGTGA
>JASLXW010000728.1 GCA_030740135.1 Nitrospinota bacterium | reverse complement strand
GCACCAACAAGCGCCTGCCGGACTACCGGCACAACATCCATTCCGGAGTATTCCCGCGGC
This sequence comes from Nitrospinota bacterium, assembly GCA_030740135.1. The sequence goes on along the minus strand of JASLXW010000728.1, from coordinate 602 downwards.
GTTCCAATGCGAATTCCCCTGATGTTTCTGCCGCAAGAGGCTTCATAATCCTCGACCGGCTCGGTACTGGTCACGGCATCGTCGTCGTCGCGACCCGCGATGACGCGACACAACCGTGCACAGTCACGCACCGTGCGCGTCAAGGGCCCGGGAGTGTCTGTCGAAAAGGAAATCGGCAGGACACCGGAACGGCTGACCCGTCCATGCGTTGGCTTCATCCCGACCAGGCCGCACAGGGCCGCCGGGATGCGGACCGACCCCCCCGTATCGGAGCCGAGGGAACCGAATATAAGGCGCGCAGAAACGGCGGCGGCGGGGCCGGAGGACGATCCCCCGGTGATACACTTGAGGTTCCACGGGTTATGGCAGGTGCCAAAATGATCGTTGTGGCCGGTGGGGCCAATGCTGAACTCCGACAGGTTCAACCGGCCGAGGTTGAGCGCTCCCGCCCCGGCCAGACGCTGCAAGACCGTCGCCGTGTGTTCCATGACGTGAGACTGGCGTAGGCGGGTCCCGCCGCTGCAAATCTTCCCAGCCCGGAAGAAAATATCCTTGTGCGCTAGCGGAACCCCGTGCAGGGGCCCCATGGCTTCACCCTTCGC
>JASLXW010000727.1 GCA_030740135.1 Nitrospinota bacterium | reverse complement strand
GTCTGGGGGTCCAGTCCGGTGGTGGGCTCGTCCAGCACCAGCATCCGTGGCCGATGGAGCAGCGCCCGCGCGATCAGCAGCCGTCGCCGCATGCCGCCGGACAAGTCGTCCACCGGGCTGGCGGCCCTGCCGGCGAGCTGCACCATGGCCAGGGCCTCTTCGATGCGCCTTTCGGCCGTCTTGCGCGGCAGGTTGAAGAACCGGGCGTAGGACTGCAGGTTCTGGGCCACGTTCAGCCCCGGATCCAGGCTGTTCGACTGGGAGACAACGCCCAGCCGCGACTTGATCTCGCGCTGGTGCGTCGTCACGCTCATGCCCATCACCGACAGCTCGCCCGACGTCAGCGGCGACATGCAGGTGATCATCCTCAGGGTGGTCGTCTTTCCGGCGCCGTTGGGGCCGAGGAAGCCGAAGCACTCGCCCTGATCGATGGCGAAGTTTATCCCGTCGACCGCAACGAGGTCACCGAATCTCTTGGTGAGGTCCCGGGCAGTTACGAGGGGGGATTGTTGCTGAGTCATTCCCGATTGGAGGCTGGAGGTGTCAGGGTAGCCGCGACGCGCGATGCGCCATTGTACATGGTCGGGGGCCTTGCACTAACGGGCTGCGGATATATGGGGTGTGCAGCCCCGATGCCGAATCGGGGTTGCCGGGAGTCTGAGGG
>JASLXW010000726.1 GCA_030740135.1 Nitrospinota bacterium | reverse complement strand
TTGAAAACATTGCCTGACCAGGTGGTCGTCAAACTCGATATTGGTTCTTGCCATAGGCGCCTCTCGCTATCCTCAGACCCTTAACATAGTAGATGCAAAAGCCAGCCTAATTTGGTGTATTGAGTCGCTTTATCATTGACCTAGCGCGAGTCGAATAAAGCCTTTCGAGTCGTGCAATTGCTAGCTCGGGCACCCATCGCTCTTGAAAAGTATTACACGTCAACAAATCGTGGCAGGGAAAAAGGCTTGCCACCCGAAGCTCAGGAGAGTTAATAGAGCGAAGGATGGTGGCGGTGGGTGGACTCGAACCACCGACGCCGCGGATATGAGCCGCGTGCTCTGACCAACTGAGCTACACCGCCATGTGACCTTACTGTTCGGTCTTCAAAACCCGGAGGGGAAAGGACCGGAATAGCAGGATAATTGGAGAAAGTAATTCAATATAAACCGCCCCTATTTAACATGCAACAGCCGCAATTAAGCAAGCAGTGAGCAGAGAGAAGTTGGCGGGAAGAAAAGAGAGGGTCTGCAAACAGAGAACTGTTCACTGATAACTAATTGGGGGCCTTAGTTATCCTGACTCAATACTCGAAACTTCCAACGGTCGCTTGACAAACGATCTCCATATTCACTATCGTTTCCTTCGCTTTGGTGGTGTATAACAT
>JASLXW010000725.1 GCA_030740135.1 Nitrospinota bacterium | reverse complement strand
GTTGTCCTCCGACACGGAAGGTTACGCCGCCTTTTTCATGGCCTCAATCCACAACTTTCGGTAATAACTCTTTCTTGATGCCTTCTTTATGTAAAGTCGCGGTTCGAGTTCCCAATTCTCCACGGGGATTCTTTCTAAAATCAGTGATAGTCACTTGGCCCAAGTAGACTTCGGTGAAAGTCATTGGTCTTCGGTCCATCGCTGGTTCTGAATCTACATCTACCGTATAGACAAATACAGACATCCACTGTTCCCTCGCCCCATGGGTATCAACCGCTCCCCCCGCCTTTCTTGTTGTCTTGATCTCTACCCCTTCGGTACCTGCTTTGACCGCATTGTCTGGATAAACACCTTGGACGATTAAGTCTGGGTGGCCATTAAAATATTTGTTCTCTGCTAATACGCGTGAATGTTTAGCAAGGCTGGCCGTGAGCATGTCTGAAAGAAGGCCCGACATGATTGCGGGACGTAACATATCATCCAGCCGCTCCAATCCTTTGACCGTTAGATGGGAGTTTACGTCATAGAAGAAATCGTATACGTCCTGCATCGCCATTTGGAAGTCCTGCGGGCGAAGCTCATATGGTGGTGACCTGCCCCCCTGAAAGCCGGTGCAGTTTGAGGGTTAGGATTTTCGTACAGCTTTCGGACTGGATTGGCCTAGA
>JASLXW010000724.1 GCA_030740135.1 Nitrospinota bacterium | reverse complement strand
GCCTCTCCCTCTATGGTACCGGGCTGTGGTGCCCGGATCTCATCGGCATTCGATGGTTGCCGCTATTCGGTCTGCAATAGCGAGTAGCGCTCGTCCGCCGCCAGGCAGTCGGCCTCCGGCAGGCCGAGCTCCTTGCGGACGATGTTCGTGCCCAGCACCAGCGCGATCATCTTGTAGCGCGCGTGACGCCGGCTCATCCCTTCGCGGCCCATGCCGCAGTCGGAGCACAGGATCAGTCGTTCCGCCGGTATGTGCTTGAGCGCATCGCGAATGTTGTCGGCGATCACGTCGGGACGCTCGACCTGCAGCGAATGGTGGTCGATCATGCCGATCGCGACCTTCTTGTCGGTGATATGCTCGCCGATCGCCTGGAGGTCGATATGGTCCGAGCTGCACGATTCGAAGGTGATCACGTCGGCGTCGAGCTCGTTCAGCTTCTCCAGGGAGCGGGCGTAGGTCTGCGTCCCTTCGTCGTAAAACCGCTGGGCTCCCGGGCTTCCCCAGCACGTGTGGCACCAGACCTCGGTCAGGTCCCCCAGCCCCCGGACGGAGTGGTTGAAGGCCTCTACGTAGAAGTCGATCCCGATCCCTTCATCGTCTTCGTGATGCTCGACGCGGTGAACCCAGGGTTCTTCCATCTGGACGACGGGACAGCCGCTCTTGGCCAAA
>JASLXW010000723.1 GCA_030740135.1 Nitrospinota bacterium | reverse complement strand
GACGAATGCTAAGTGTCAACAGGTAGTTGAGGTAGCTACGCGCTTCATTTAAATTCATGTCTGCCATTGATGGAATAACCCCTCAAAAATTTATGAGAACAAACAAATTAGCGCCTTGAAAACTGATTGTTGTGGAATTGTCTGAGCGAGACTACCACAATAACGATCCATCAATCAAATATTTGCGGTTGCTGAACAACCACTACTCAACACGAACTGCTTCTTTGGGATTGAGGTTCACCGCAAGGCGCGCTGGATACATTCCGGAGATAAGGGAAACCACCCAAAATACCACCAGAGAGAACAATATAAATCCGTATGGATAGTGAACCTGAATCGTCCAGCCGAAGGACTGCTTGTTTATCACGAAAATCAAAATTAAAGACACGATTCCTCCTGCGACCAGTCCCATCACTGATCCAATGACTCCCAGTATTCCCGCCTCAACAATTATCATTCGTTTCACTTGCTCACGAAACCCGCCAATGAACCTAAGAATTCCTATCTCACGTTTTCGTTCCAGAATGAGAGAGATCAGGGTATTGAACAACCCCAGCAACGCCACTGCCCCAGCGATGATTTCTAATGAATAAGTAATGGCAAATGTTTTATCGAAAATCTCAAGCACATTTTTTTTGAGTTCGGGGTTGGACCTTATGACCAGCTTGTA
>JASLXW010000722.1:321-679 GCA_030740135.1 Nitrospinota bacterium | reverse complement strand
GTGGCCCGCAGCAGCGCCGGATTTGGGGCGCCACGATGCGACGTGGGGAACTGATGATTGCAAGATGAAGCGGCTTTCCATTATGATCACTATCTGGGCGCAGGCGGGGTGGCCACATTCAGCACCAATCTGGAACGCATATATTTTCAGGCACCAGGTCGAGCAGCAATGCGGTGTGGTCTACAGAGCTACGCATGGCTTTAGCATACAAGCTTCCACAACGCTCCTTTGTTTCGCTGGGGCTGCGGAGCTGCCGCAAGCCATTTTTCGGGGGGGGGGCGGGGGGGGCGGGGCGGGGGGGGGGGGGGGGGGGGGGGGGGGGAGGGAGAGATTGAATAGAGAGAAGAAGAAGAGGAAG
>JASLXW010000722.1:0-311 GCA_030740135.1 Nitrospinota bacterium | reverse complement strand
ATACCGCTTTTTGAGGGTTTCCGGGGATCCGATTTTTTCCGTTTTTTGGGCCTTCTTCCTTTTGGACATCGTCGCCGCTGCTCTGCATGGCCCGGTACTACCAGGGGCACATGCTGCAGACGCCACGCTCGCGGAAGCCACCTCCAGAAAAGCCGTCGCTGTAGAAGACATTGGAGCGGAAGGCGCCTCGTCGGCGACACGTTGAAACATACCGGTGTGCGGGCCAGTGCGGAGGGACAGCCTCTACAACCGCAGGCGGGCGGCGGCGGGAGGCGAACGCCGACCGCCCCCATTGGAAGACCCCTCCACGC
>JASLXW010000721.1 GCA_030740135.1 Nitrospinota bacterium | reverse complement strand
AAGATCTTCAAAGAGCCGTCGTCCATCCTCACCCGGATGGACACCATGAGAGAGGCCTCGGGGTGAAGGAGAATCTCGGAGATCCCATCTGAGAACGTTACGTAGTTCAGTGCGTTTTCAAGCCGTTGGATCGCGCCATCGAAGATGTTGGCTGTTCCGGCCGAAACGACTTCGGCCGCGGGATTCGTCGATTTCATCAACGCATGACCTCCCTGGGGAAAATTTCAGCGGGCGTTCCGCCCAAAGACACGGCCGAATCCATGATCCGGATCGGCTCCGGAGCACCCCTACGCGGAACGCCTTTCCGCCGCAGGCCAAGGGCGCGCGCCGGAGACCGAGAAGGAGGCCCGCTCGCCTGAAGGGTGCGCTATTTCAGTCAGGAAAAAGGCCCCGCCGCCTAGCTCCAAACCACGACCTTCCAGGCTCCATTTCTACGGTTGTGAGATCCGTCGCGGGTCGGGCTGAATTCCTCGAGTAATTAGCGGGGCGTGAAGAGGGCCGCGCGGGAAAACCCGCCGGATCACAGGATGAAGTTGACCCGGATGCAGACCGGCGTTCGACTCGCCCGACACAACCGAGTTCACCCTACCACAAGGCGTGATGGGCCTCAATCAACCGGGATTTCCCAGATGACCACCTTTAGACATCCTGCGGTCCTCGTGTGACATGAAAGTATCCCAATT
>JASLXW010000720.1 GCA_030740135.1 Nitrospinota bacterium | reverse complement strand
TCGAAGAGGTACAATTCGTCACCGTCAAATCCTTTGTGTTTGATCAGTCTAAGCAATTGAATCATAACGCATTTCGGGGATTTGGCGGTATCTTTTCGTGAATCTTTCGGGCTAGCGAACAAAACGCAGCCCGTCGTCGCCTGTCGGCGAGGTGGCGCCGGGGCCGAAGAACATGCCCTGATCGTGGTCCTGATAGATGCGCCGCACGAAGTCCTCGTCGACGGCGCTGACCGGCTCATCCATGACGATCCTGCCGCCCGACAGGCCGACCAGGCGATCGGCGAAGCGCAGGGCGAAGTCGACTTGGTGAAGGTTGCACAGCACGGCGATGCCCTGGCTGGCGCTGACTTCCTTGAGCAGCGAAAGAATATTGAAGGCAATCATGGGATCGAGACTGGCCACCGGCTCGTCGGCCAGCAACAGCTTGGGACGGCGAATGAGCGCCCGGGCGATGCCCACGCGCTGCTGTTGTCCGCCTGACAGCTTGTCGGCCCGCAGATAGGCCTTGGCCAGGATGCCCACCTGGTCCAGGCATTCGAGAGCCCGCAGCCGGTCTTCCCGGCTGAACATGTAGAACAGCGTCGACAGCGAGCCCCGCTTGTCCAGGGCGCCGGTGAGGACGTTGTTGATGACGGAAAGGTTCTTGACCAGATTGAAATTCTGAAAAATCATCCCGACCTGTTGCCG
>JASLXW010000071.1 GCA_030740135.1 Nitrospinota bacterium | reverse complement strand
TTCTAGGCCAATCCAGTCCGAAAGCTGTACGAAAATCCTAACCCTCAAACTGCACCGGCTTTCAGGGGGGCAGGTCATCGTACGCGGACGCGGGGTCGTCCCGAACCTTCGGAATCAGCCCATCGGATCCGTGTTGGCCCTGTTGCAAAAGGCGGGTTACCGGCCGGGGGCCATCGGCTTCACGAACACCAAAGACTGCCGTTTTTCCCGGCGCGTCGCCTCGCAAATTCCGGGCGCCGGCCGGCGGCTTCAGCGGGGGGGACGGGTGAGTCTTCAGGCCTATTGGTGCGTGCGCTAGGGCCCGCTCTCGCTTCCCTTTACGTTCGGAAATGAAAGCGAGGACCGTTGATCCGGCGGTGAGGCCCGACCCCGGCGGGATTTTTGTAGGGATCGGCGATCAAGCCCGGTCCAGGTCTTTCGCGGTCGGCAGGCCACCCAGGCCTTCGGCCCCGGTCACGGCCCGGTTGACGGCCGTCGCCGCCGCCTCCTCCGCCAGGAGGCCCAGGACGTTCAGGTCTTCTTCCAGGTTGGCCGTCGAAGCGGCGATGACCAAATCCCCATCGAGTGTGCTGAACGCCGGGCGAAGTGTCCGCGCCAGACCGTTCGACGCCGACTGGGCCAGCTTCTCGGCGCCGGGCGGGTCCAGCCGGGCGTCGGTCGCCACGCAGCAAAGGGTCGTGTTCTCCGCGTCGAAGCCGGACCGGCTCTTGCCCCCGCGCATCCGCTCGGCCGTGTCCGCCGGTTCCAGAGAATCTTCAGCCGTCCGCGCGCCGGCCAGGATCTTTCCCGTCCGGGCGCTGATCACGTCTCCGAACGCGTTGACCACCGCCAGCGCGCCCACCGTTGCGCCTCGCGGCGACCGAAGGGACCACGTCCCGACCCCGCCCTTCATCGCCCGGGCGAGGCCGTAGAGCTTTCCCACGCTCGCCCCGGTTCCCGCGCCGACGGAGCCCTCCGCGGGCGCCCGCCCCCGCACCCCGTCGGCGGCCTCGCAGGCCCGCCGCGCCATGTCGGGCGTCGGCCGCACGTCACCGGGGCCGACGCCCAGGTCGTAAATGATGGCGGCGGGGACGATGGGCACCGTGGTCCGCGCGGTCGGGAAGCCGACCCCCTTCTCCTCCAGGTAGGTCATGACGCCGGCGGCGGCGTCGAGTCCGAAGGCGCTCCCGCCCGCGAAGAAGACAGCGTCGATCCGGCCGACCAGGTGCTGGGGACGCAGGGCGTCCATCTGCCGGGTTCCGGTGGCGGACCCGCGCAGGTCGAGTCCCGCGACGGCCCCGCCGTCGAAGAGGATCACCGTGCAGCCGGTGAGGGCGTCCCGGTCTTCGGCGTGGCCGACCCGGACCCCCCGGACGTCGCTCAGTCCGGGCAAGGCGCCTCCTCCCTCTACGTCCCCGACGGCGCGTGGATGAACTCGATGACCTTCTCGTACTCCTCCCGCGGAACGCCGCCCTCGAGGGCCCGCTCTTTTCCGAAGATGACGGTTGGAATGGCCTGGACGCCGAATTGCTCGATTCCGTCCAGGTGCTCCCGGAGGGCCTTGTCCTTCTGAGAGCCGCTCAGCAGGTCTTCTTTGAAGCGGGGAACATCGAGACCCTGCTCTTCGGCGATCCGGATCAGCACGCCGGGATCGCTGATGTTGCGGCTGTCCTCGAAGATGGCCTTGAGGAGGGCGAAATGATATCGGTGGAACGCCTCTTCCCCCTGAAGGGCGGCGCACTTGGAGGCCTCGGCCGAGGGGAGGCTGTGGCTGGGAAAGGGCGCGTCGCTGTGCCAGGCGCGGAACGTCCCGCCGTCTTCCTGGCCATCCGCCCGCTCCCAATGCCCGCGGCGGTAGTCGTTGAAAACAACGGTCGGGTCCGGCTCGGCCCGCAGGAGGAAGCAGCGGTATTGAATGTCGATGCGGTCTCCGAATTTCTCCTTCACCTGTTCCAGCCGAACGGCGGAATTGTAGCACCAGGGTCAGCAATAATCGTGATAGACCAGGATCTCCAGGGGGTCTTGGCTCATGCCGTCACTCCGGTTGCGAGGTGTAAGGATCGGGGCCGGCCATCCGTCGCGACGCCTCCTTGAGGAGCGCCGCGGGAACCCCGGCGATCGAGAGGGATTCCAACGCCGTTTCAGGAAAAGGTTGTCCCCAAGCATCCATTGGGCCGCCCGGAAGCCGCGCCGGACACTGGCGGTTGGCGGACGCGCCGTTCATTGTGCCGGGCGTCCCCGGTCGGCGTCCGTCAGGAAGACCGCAGGGCGATTTCGATGAGGTTCCTCATCTCCGGGTTCATCCACTGGCGGGGTCCGATGATTTTCCGGATGATCTTTCCCTGCCGATCGATGATGAAGGTCTCGGGCACGCCCGTGATCCGGTAGAGCCCCTTGACGGTCCCCCTCGGGTCGAGAAGATAGCCGAAGGTCAGTCCCAGCTTCTTCATGTAGGGAACGACGACGTTCTTTCCCAAGGCGTCGATGCTGACCGCCACCATGGCCAACCCCTTGTCGCGATATCGCCTGTGGAGGGCCTCCATGGAAGGCATTTCCCAGGTGCAGGTCGGACACCAAGTCGCCCAGATGTTCAAAAAGACGACGCGGCCCCGGAAGTCTTCGAGCGAGACGGGCCGGCCTTCCAGGTCGGGAAACGTGAACGAGGGGGCCTCGTCGCCCGCCCGCAGGGGGTGCGCCTTGGGCGCGGGGGGGGCCGAGACCCGGCCAAGCCAGGCGTAGCCGGCAAGGATCAGCAGGAAGACCAGCGGAACGGCCGCGAACAGAAGCAGCAGCCGCCGCTCGCGCGGCGTGGCCGCCGGCGGCGCCGGGGCGGCTTGCGGGAAAGCGGAGTCCTTTGCCCGGTGCGAGGAATCCAGGGTTTCCGCATCACTCGACAATGATCTTCCCCTTCATCTTGTAGTAATCCACCCCGCTATACACCGTGCTGAAGAACTCGATCACCTCTTTTTTGTTCGTCCGGATCAGGACGCGAAGGGGTTTGCCCGGCTCGAACGCGCCGAAGTTCTGGGTCCGGCCCGGACGCCGGATGCCGAAGCCGTGGGGGACGTCCACGCTTTTCAGCGTAATCTCCAGCGGGACCCCTTGCTTGACGCGGATGATGTCCGGCAGGAAAGCGTAGCGGCGGGCCGTGATGACCACCTTCATGGCGACCTTGGCCTTGAGCTCGGCGTCACCCTCCTTGGGCTTCTTTTTCCTGAAAAATCCGCACCCCCCCAGGGCGACCGCAAGACCCAGCAGGGCGCAGCAAAGGGATCGTCTGGACCAAAGGACCATGAGGGCGGGCCTTCTCCTTGTTCTAACCCCAGACGGCGACGCCGAATCGCCGCGTTGGCTTCTCTTCCTCAATTTACGGATTTCTTCGCGGTGGGGCAACCGGTTGACGGACAAAAAATCCCCCCGTCTCCCGGGAAGCGGGGGGATTTTCTAATGCGCAGGGTGTCGAATCAGGTGTCGTTTTCGATGCGCTTGGCCTTGGCGAGGCTGATCCCATTATCCAGACGGTAGAAGTCGAGCGTAACACGCTCGACTTCGGAAATCTTGCCGTCCCGCTTGGCGTCCTTGACCATGCCTGCGTACGTGGCCTCGATCTCCTTAACGGACTTCTTGGCTTGGAGCGCCTTGTAGGCCCCGAACCCGCACGCCCCGTTTTCTCCGGCGACGGCGATTCCCGCCGGCGCCAGGACGGCTGCGCCGAACAACAGAATGACTGCGATGACAATCTTTTTCATGTTTCGCCTCCCCCTTGGAGCTCAAAACAGTAGAGCATCAATTTGCTCACCCACCCATTTTCCCGATGTTTCAACCAAATTCAGGCCCAATTTATTCCCCGGTCCGCTTCTTCGCCGCCTTGGCGAGGAATTTCTCTTCATCCACGATGAACCGCTCGTGGACGCCCTCGGCCACCTTCTCCACACCGTCGTGGGCCTCGACGTCGAACACGAGCCGCCGGCCGTCCACCTCCCGGAGGCGGCTCCGGAAGACGACGGTGAATCCCGCCAGGGCCGCCGCCAGGTGGCGGACGTTCACCTGGGTTCCCACGCTCAGCGTTTTCTCAGGCAGGTGGGGGCGAACGATCGTGGACGATACGTCTTCCAGCCAGCCGATGATGATGGGCGTCGCCAGGACCTTGGCGCCCCGGTTGCCGAGGGAGTCGGCCAAGTGGCGCTCCTCGACAACGTGCGCGATGCGGCCTTCCATCCCCGGGCGGAGGGTCTCGACAAAGGGCGGCCGCTTCGGGGGCTGCTCTTGAGGGGCTTCGCCGGACAAGTCGTTCCTCCGCGCTACTTCAGTTTTTCAAGCTCGGCGAAGATGTCGTCCAGGCTGGGAATTGTCCGGATGTTCTCCTGGACGTGCGCGTAGGCCACCCGGCCGTTCTTGTCGATGATGACGATGGCCCGCTGGGACATCCCCATCTCGTGCATCACGCCGTAGTCGCCCGCGATTTTCTTGATGAAGTCGCTCAGGACGGGCGCCCGGATGCCGTACTGCTCCGCCCAGGCCCCCTGGGACCACGGGCTGTCCACGCTGATGGCCAGGACGTCAGTGTCGAGGTCGGCGAACCTTTGGGCATTTTCCGAATAAGCCGGAATCTGCTCGGAGCAGACCGGGCTGAAGACGAAGGGAAAGAACGCCAGCATGACGTTCTTCTTGCCCGCGTAATCCTGAAAGGGAGATCTCCCGGTCCCCCGTCGCCTTGGCGGTAAAGGCCGGGGCCCGCTCACCCGCACTGATGACCATCTCATGTTTCTCCTTTTTCATTCATCGGCTCGGCAACGATCAGACGCGCCGCCGATCTCCATAAGCAACCCGCCGCCCCGGCCGGACAAAGGGTGTACAACCGGCGCTCCCTTCGCCCTTGACCGGATAGAAATGAGGTGAATCAGCGGCTGAAACTCCAAGATAGGCGGACGGGTCCGGGGATGTCAACCGGATGCGGTCCAGCGGATCTATTAAGAGGAATGAGTTGGTTTTTGTGAAGAAGACCGTGTCGATTATCGAGGGAATCCTGTTTCATGCGTGTATCTCTCTCACCCGGCGGCCCGCTCGTGTGATGCACCCCGCCGAGTCCTCGCCGCCTCGTACGGCCCTTCAGGTCGCCGACCTGCGTTTCTCGCGGCGACTTCGAGGCGGAAGTGTTCATCCCCCGAATACGCCCTCTTTCGACGTGGCACCAAATGTGCATTTTTCTCAGGAAGAGTCGGGGGGAACGTGGGCGGGGAGCGCCTCCCGACGAAGCGTCATGCCACTCGATTCCCCGTCCGCCAAGGAAAACCGGGTGGTTTTGGACGCCTGGAGAGGGAGCGTGAGCCGGAATGAGGGGGAAATAAATTCCGGGTCCGGTAAGCATTGACCCCAGTCTGACGAAAACCGATTACCATCCCGGCGGGAAGGAGGATGCCTTCTCCGCCTTGCGTACGGGGCCGGTTCCGGGACAGGACCGGTCGGCCGCTGCGAGGATCGCGCGGGCGCACTTCTCTCAGGCCCTGGCCGAGGAATTGGGTCGTGTGAACGGTGGAGATTCGACCATGATGTCCAAGGCGATCATAACCGCTCCAAGGTTCGAGACCCGGTTCGCCAGGGTCAATGTTCCGGATGACCACATTGAACGGAGGATTGAGAATGCCGTTCGGGAATACCTGAAACAGGACCTGGGTCCGGCCCCGCCGAAGGCCGGACTGAAACACCCCCTGGGATTGATGGAGCAGATCGCCCGGTATAAAGAGGATCAGCTTCTGGCCAATCCCGGCGGGGACCGCTATCACACGGACCGGACGAAAAACGTCATCGTCGCCCCGGACGGGCCGTCCGGGTTCATCCGGCGGGTCGGCAAGGACCTCAAGGACGCCGGCCGCAACTTTCTCAACATGATCGAGAATTTCATCGCCGGGGCCGAATACAGGTACCGGGCCGCCGACGGGACCATCGGGTCCGGCCGCCACAGCGGCCTACTGGGGACCGTCGGGAAGTTTTTCCGGAACCTGGCGAGCGGTCTCTCGTTCGGGGCGTACGTTCCCGAAGGGGAAGCCGTTCCCGTCGGGGCCTCGAGGCGGACCAAGCACTTCTTCAAGAAGGTCTTCGGCGAGGCCCTGGTGAACAACCTGGTGGCGGGCGCGCCCCGGGCCGTGGGGCATATGTTGAAAGACGGAGCTTTGGGCGTTCTGAACCTGGCCGAAGCGGTCGCCGACGCCACCATCGGGAGCCTTCCGAAGGGGGAGCGGCTTGTTACGAAGACGTTCGACAATGCCCAGGTGGTTTTGAGCTACGTGATGGATATCCTTCCCTACGGGGACGCATGGTCGCGGGTGCTCTCGCCCGGCTCGGCCGATCAGGGCCTGGCCTTGCCCCTGGCGTTCAACCTGAACTCTCCCGTGACGGGCATTCAGGACTCCAACTGGGTTCGGGTCCGGAACACGCCGTTCCGCAAGACCATCGAGACCGCCGGGAGCGTCGTGACGAGCGCGTTGTCCTTCTTCATCCCGAATTGGGCCTTCCCGAAACCCGCGGGGACCGGCGAGAAGATGCCGCCCGCCCGTATAGCACAGCCAACCGTCCTGGTGGCCGAGTCCCAGCCCCCCCCCGCGCCCGAGGCCCCCAAGCCGCGGGTCGATTCGGTTTACGAGGAGCAGGTGGCCGCGGCCCGCCGGGTGGCCGCACCGGAGTCGCCCGAGTCCCCCGTCCTGGCCCGTAGTTCATGGAGCGGAGAATCGGAAAGGGGGCCGGACCTCGGGGCAAGCCCATCGCATTAAGCCGATGATCACCGGACGCCCCTCCACCGGCCCCGGGTCAGACGGCTAGGAAACGAGCCGCGAAATCGCCTGACCCGCCCAAACGCCCGCCAAGCCGAGCACACACTGAAAGACCAAGTTGATCATCGCCAGAATGCCCTGAGATCCCTTGAGCAGCTGAAGGGATTCGAACGCGAAGGTCGAGAACGTCGTAAAACCGCCGATCACCCCGACGAAAAGAAACATCTTGGTTTGTTCGGAAAAGACGCCCCGGGTTTCCGCGATTCCCGCCAAGAGCCCGACGGCGAGACAACCCGCCGCGTTGACGATGAAGGTCCCGTAGGGGAAGACGCTTCCGAAAGCGATCCGGTTGACGAATCCGCCCGCCGCATATCGCAAAATCGATCCGATGAATCCGCCCAGACCCACCCACAAGGTGTTTCCCATGTGAACTCCCTTCCTCTTTGGATGCTCAAGATGTCATCCGGACGCAAGCGCACTCGATCTCCCGGTCATCAAATCCGTTTTTCGCGAAACATCAATCGTTGGACGTCTAAAGCCCGAGGTAGGCTCTCTGCACGGTCTCGTCTTTGCGCAGCGCATCGGCCGCGCCCCGGCCGACGACTTGGCCATTCTTGAGGAGATAGCCGCGGTCGGCGATCTCCAGGCTTCTCTTGGCGTTCTGCTCGACCAGCAGCACGCCGACGCCGGCGATGGTGACCGAGCTCCCCTCACGGGCCCGGACGAGGCCGCCGACCGCCTTCAAAAGCGTCGTCTTGCCGGCGCCGTTGGCACCCAAGATGACGACGAGCTCGCCCGTCGCGACGCCGCGGGAGACGCCTTCGAGCACTCGGTGCAGCCCGTAATTTACCGACAGATTTCTGATCTCAAGCATCGTCGTCCCCGAGACAGGCCCGGATCTCCTCGCCGTCGGCCAGCACGTCGGTGGGGGAGCCTGCGGCGATCTTGGCGCCGCTGTTCATGACCACGCAGCGGTCGCACAGGCTGCGGATGGCGTCCATCACGTGCTCGACGACGATGATTGTCCGCCCCTCGGCGCGCAACGCCTCGACCAGGGAGATCCCGGTCCTCGGCTCGCTGGGGTTCAGTCCGGCGGGCCATTCGTCGAGCGGCAGCACCCTGGGCTCCGAGGCCAAGGCGCGGGCGAGCTCGACCCGTTTCTGGTCGATGTAGGTCAGCGCGGTCACCGGGATGTGTTCTGCTCCCTCGAGGCCGACCCGCGCCAGCTGGCTGCGGGCGTAGTCCTCGATCTCCCTTCCCCAGCGCCGCCGATGGCCGAACACGCCGCCGGTGGAGACAAACCTCAAGAGGCTTTGGCGGGACGGAAGTGTGGGATCGAGAGGCCTCCGGGGACATCCTCGAAAAAGACCTCCACCCGCATTTCGATCGCCGCGTCCTCCGGCGGGCAGTCCCGCAGGTCGGACAGCATCCTGGGACCTTCCTCCAGGTCGATCAGCGCCACGACATAGGGGACATCATCCTTGAACGCGGGATGGAAGGCCCGGTGAACGACGGCGAAGGAGTAGACCGTCCCCCGTCCGGAGGCGGTCACCCACTCCGTCTCGGACGAGAGGCAGTCGGGGCAGTAGGCGCGGGCGTAATGTCTGAACGTCCAGCAATCCCGGCAACGTTGCAGTCTGAGCGCTTGACCCTTGCCGGCCTTCCAGAATTCGGCCGAATCGGCGTCCGGGACGGGAAGGGGACGGGCATCCGAAGTCATGCGTTCAATCCTTCGTCAGAATGAGGCTTCCAAAGGCGCCGAAGGGCGCGCCGCCGACGCCCGTCACGAGGGCGACCCCGGCGCCGGAAACCTGCCTCTTTCCCGCCGCCTCCCGAAGCTGCCGGACGGCCTCGGTCACGTGGAACATCCCGTCGGCGTGCCCCTGCGAGAGGAGGCCCCCATGGGTGTTCACGGGTAGCTCCCCCCCGCGCTCGATCCGGCCGCCCTCGACGAATCCCCCCCCTTCGCCCTTGGGACAGAAGCCGTAATCCTCGAGCTGGACGATGACGGCGTAAGTGAAGCAGTCGTAAATCTCGGCGAAGTCCACGTCCCCGGGTGTCAGGCCGGCCATGGCGTACACCCGCTCGGCCGCGTCCGCCGATCCGAGGGTCGTGAGGCCGGGGGCTTGGGCGGCGCTCCGGTGGGTGTGGGCCTCGGCCATGCCGCGCAGGAGGACCGGGCGGCGGCGCAGGTCCCGCGCGCGCTCCGCCGAGACGACCACCACCGCCCCCGCCGCGTCGGAGACTTGGCAGCAATCGAGCAGGCGGAAGGGGTCCACCACCCAGGGGGAGGACTGATGGTCGTCGAGCGTCATGGTCTCCCGCATCTGGGCGTTGGGGTTCAGGGCGGCGTGGCGGCGCATGGCGACGGCGACGGCGCCGAACTGCCGGCTCGTTGTCCCGTATTCGTGCATGTGGCGGCGGGCCGCGAGGGCGTACTGGACGGGGGGGCTTCCCGCGCCGTAGAGGTCGGCCTCGTCCTCGGTCCCCATGAGAAGGCTTGACCTGCGCGGCCGGCCGCGCCAGATCCGGTCGTTCCGCGCCACGACGCAGACCGCGACGCGGCAGAGTCCGGCGGCGATCATGGCCGCCGCGTGCTGGATCTGAAGGACCGCGCCCGCGCCGTGGGCGTCCATCGTCGAGGCGACCCGCGCGGGGAGGTGGAGGTATTCGATCAGGTGCTCGGCGGACATCGAGGTGGGGTTGCGGATGGGCAGGTTGGTGAAGACCGCGTCCACGTCCTCGCGGCGGAGGCCCGCGTCCTCGAGCGCGGCGAGGACCGCCTCGGCCTGAAGCTGGAGGTACGTCCGCCCCGGGAGCGCCCCGATGGCCGTCTCGCCGATTCCCGCCAGGGCGACGCGTCCGGACAGGCTGGGATCCATCAACCGCTTCCTTCTGTTCGGCGTCCGTCCGGTGTCATGACGCCGCGCCGGCCCCGATGTCGGATCCCCGCGTGGCAAGCTCAAAGAGCAGACCCTCGGGCCCCTTGAAATGGAGGGCCTTCCATTTTCCCCGGTCGACGACGCCCGAGTGGCCGATTCGTCTCTCGTCGAGGACCGCGATCTGGGCCCATCAGGTTGTCCTCCTCTTCCACGCCGAGGGCGATGTGATGCATCCCCCCCGCGCCGAGACGGTTATCGTCCAGGTCCGGGATCTCGAAGAACGTCACCAGCGTGCCGGGGATTCCCTTCTCGTCGCCGAAGAAGTGGTGCTTCTGACCGGGTGCGTCCTGGTTGATGTCGTCCAGGACGAAGCCGAGTCCCACGACCTCGGTCAGGAAGCGCAGCGTCTCGTCCATGTCGCGGGTGACCAGGGTGACGTGGTGAAGCCCCGTCAGACGGACAGGCGGCGGCATGCGGGCATCCTCCCTGGAATTGCGCCGGTTCGCCCGAATCCGGCGCGGGGTTTCAGTCGTCGCGCGATCGGCCCATTCCCCTCGGGGCCGTCGCCGTGGAGACCCGGTTGTTCTCGCCCTCGAAAGTGCTCAGTCGATGACGGCGATGCCGTCGATCTCGACCAGGTAATCCGCGTTGAGACCCGTCTGACAGCACAGGCGCGCGGGGGGCTTCTCTTCGTTGATGTATTCGCGGTAGACCTCGTTCATGTCCGCCCAGTTGCCCATGTCGGTGATATAGACGGTGAACCGGATATAGTCGCTCATGCTCCCGCCGCCGGCCTCGACGACGGTCTTCAGGTTCTCCATGCACTGCCGGGTCTGGCCCTGGATGTCGCCCGGGATCTCCAGGGTCTTCGGGTGGCGGGGGACCTGACCACCGGTGAAGAGGATGTTCCCCACCTTCGCCGCGGGGGTCATCCAGGTGATGTGGCCGGGGAGGTTGTCGGATTTGATGGCTTCCCAGGGCATTGAGCGTTCTCCTTTCGAATGGACGGCCTTCCGGCTCAGGGGTGAGCGGCCGGGTCTTCCGCGAAGACGAAACGGCCGGGCGCCTGCCGCGCTGAACCGGACTGATGCGAGGTGAAGCGTCATTTTGTCTCCGTGCGCCCCGGTTTGTCCATCCTGGAATATCTATCCGCAAACGGCGCCGGGCTATATCAGGGCGCGGGTTTCTGCTAGACTGTCGCCATTGAGCAAATGGGAAGGGCGCTTTTGAGATTTGGGCCGGGCGCCGGCCAGCACGAATTGAAACCAGGGGGGAGGGGGCGCGCGCCATGTCGGAAGGTTTCACCGTCGCGGATTTCAAGCACGTTGCCGATGGAACGCAGGAGGGGCAATTCTCAATCGGCGAGAAAAAGCGGGTTTCAGGTCTCGCCGACCTGGACCCGATCTATCGCGACCTTCTGGACCGTCCAATCACCGCAACCCTTGGGATCACCGGACCGGACGGCCGGGTCAATCTCACCCAGATGTGGTTCGACTACGAAGGGGACAAGATCCTCGTCAACACCGCCGCGCATCGGCCAAAGTGCGGATGGATTCGGAAGAACCCGCGCCTGACCATCATGATGGTCAACCCGGATAATCCGTACCACTGGATGAGCATCAAATGCACGGTCGAAAATGAGATTCGGGAAGGAGAGCCGGGCGGGGAGCGCGCGACCCGGCAGATAGACAAGATCTGGGTGAAGTACACGGGCCAGGACCCGCCTTACGGGTTGCGCGACCCGGTGATCGATGAGAAGCGCGTGCTGTTCGAATGCGGGATCGACCGCATCGCGACATTCGGGAAACCCTAAGGGTAAACAGCCATAGCAGGCTGCAAGGCCAGCAGGCTGCAAGGCCCTCCCCTGCGACGGGCGCACGGTTCATCTTCTGACCCCATCGCGACCCAAGGCATGTCATCCCGACAGAGGGGCCTCGACGAGGGCTCCCGCCTTGCCTTTCGACGCTTGGGCCGATTGTCATTCAGGATTTACGCAGTTACAGGTAAAATACCCTATTTTCCCACCCCCTGAAATTCAAAACCCATTGATTTTGCGTCCATTTCTCCTTTGGCTTTGCTTCGTACTTTTTAATACACCGATGCCGATCGGCGGCGGAACATCTCCCCCCCCGCGCGGGATCGCTGAAGCCTTTCCAGCCGCCGCATCGCCCGGGCAATCTTCCGCTCCGCCTGTTGACCCTGTGCTTTCCCGACGCGCCTTCCATGACCCTTTCCCCGCTGGACGGAACCAAAATCCGGCCTTAATCTA
>JASLXW010000719.1 GCA_030740135.1 Nitrospinota bacterium | reverse complement strand
CATGTCCAGCTTCGCGCCCGGGCGGTGGTGGAGGTGGACTCCCGGACGGGGCGCCAGTCCATCGTCGTGACCGAGATCCCCTTCATGGTGAACAAGGCGCGGCTCATCGAAAAAATCGCCGACCTCGTGCGGAACCAAAAAATCAACGAAATCTCCGACCTGCGCGACGAGAGCGACCGGAGCGGGATGCGGATCGTCATCGAACTCAAGCGGGACGCCGTGGGCGCCGCCGTCTTGAACCAGCTCTACAAGCACACCCAGATGCAGGCCACCATCGGGGTCATCCTCCTGGCGCTGGTGAACAACCAGCCCCGCGTCATGCCCGTCCGGGAGATGCTCGACCACTTCCTCCGGTTCCGGCGCGAGATCGTGCTCCGGCGAAGCCGCTTCGAGCTCCGCAGGGCCGAGGAGCGGGCGCACGTCCTCGAGGGATACCGGATCGCCCTCAAGAACATCGACGCCGTGGTGAAGCTCATCCGGAAGAGCAAAACCCCCGAGGCCGCGCGGGAGGGCTTGAAGAAAAAATTCAAGCTTTCCCAGATCCAGGCCCAGGCCATCCTCGACATGCGCCTCCAGCGCCTGACCGCCCTCGAGCAGGACAAGATCGAAGAGGAGTACAGGGGGCTCCGGAAGGCGATCGCCTACCTGAACCGGATCCTCGCCGAGGGGGCGTTGCAGACGAAGATCA
>JASLXW010000718.1 GCA_030740135.1 Nitrospinota bacterium | reverse complement strand
ATATGGGTGCCCAAATGATAAGGGAAGTGGCTTCAAAAACGTCTGATGTTGCAGGTGACGGAACCACTACAGCCACGGTTATTGCTCAGGCAATCATCCGCGAAGGGTTAAAAAATGTGGCTGCCGGTGCCAATCCTATGGACGTCAAACGTGGCATTGATGCTGCGGTGAAAGTAGTTGTTGAAGAGTTGCAAGCACAGAGTAAAGAGCTTCCGGGTAAGACTGAAATCGCCCAGGTAGCCAGAATCTCTGCCAACAATGATTCTGAGATTGGTGACCTGATTGCAGATGCCATGGAAAAAGTTGGAAAAGACGGAGTTATCACTGTGGAAGAAGCAAAGAGTACCGACACTTCACTCGAAGTTGTTGAAGGGATGCAGTTCGACCGTGGTTATCTCTCTCCTTACTTCATTACCGATTCGGAGTCCATGGAGACTGTTTTGGAAGATGTTTATCTTCTGATCCACGACAAGAAGATCAGCAATATGAAGGATCTTCTGCCAATTCTGGAGAAAGTGTCTCAGGCCGGTAAAAGCCTGCTTATTTTAGCAGAGGATATTGAAGGCGAAGCTCTGGCAACCCTCGTTGTCAATAAACTCCGCGGAACTATAAAAGTGTGCGCCGTCAAAGCACCCGGTTTCGGTGACCGTCGGAAGGAAATGCTGCAGGATATTGCAGTTATCACCGGTGGAACAGT
>JASLXW010000717.1 GCA_030740135.1 Nitrospinota bacterium | reverse complement strand
CGGCAGGGACTTTATCCGGTGCACCCAAGATTCGTGCTATGGAAATTATTGAGGAACTGGAGCCCACACGGCGAGGACTCTACGGTGGGGCGGTCGGATACATAAGTTTCAGCGGCAATATGGATACCGCAATTGCTATTCGTACTCTTTTGATTAAAGAAGATACTGCTTACCTTGGCGTGGGCGCGGGTGTTGTCGCCGACTCGGTTCCTGAAAATGAATTTGAAGAAACCATGAGCAAGGGCAGGGCACTGCTCAAAGCGATTGAGCTGGCCGAGAAAGGACTCGTCCGATGATATTGATGATCGACAACTACGATTCGTTCACCTACAACCTGGTTCAGTACCTGGGAGAGTTGGGGGCGGATGTTGTGGTTCACCGTAACGACAAAATAACGCTTAAAGAGATAGAGCAGATGAAACCTGAAAGGATCGTCATATCACCTGGACCTTGTACGCCGGAGAAGGCAGGTATTTCTATCGAGGCGGCATCTTATTTCGCCGGGGAAATTCCTCTATTGGGAGTCTGTCTCGGGCATCAATCGATCTCCCGTGCCTTTGGCGGAAAAATAATTAAGGCCGGAAAACTGATGCATGGCAAAACGTCAATGGTGACACATGATGACAGGAATTTGTTCAAAGGCTTACCCAACCCCTTTGAAGCAACGCGCTATCATTCGCTGGTGTTGGATAAAAATACG
>JASLXW010000716.1 GCA_030740135.1 Nitrospinota bacterium | reverse complement strand
GGGCGGTCCACTTTTAGACCGCCCCGGCCGGAATATCCAACCGCCTCAGTGGGACAGTTTTACACCGCCGTTTACATGTGAGGATTCAACGTTGTGTTATGTCTGCCGTAGCAGTTGTGTTCGCGGTAGGGCTGATGGGAATCGCGTCCAATGCGTATGCCGGCCCGTGCAAAACAGTCAACTACCTTCACAAGGAAGTGGACAAACTCAATACGGCCATCGCAAAAGGTGGGCTCGGAGAAATGAAGAAAGTCGCGAAGGACTTCAGAGTTCATGTACCAGGAGGCTACGATAACGCCTCAGTCATTGTCCTCAAAGGGGCCCTTGCGATGGCACAAGGGAGTGCCAGCACGGCCCTTACCGCCGCCTATATTTCGTGCCACAAGGACAGAGCATTAAAGGAGGCTAGAAGGGCGGCCGAACGGGCAAAAAGGGTGGCCGAACAGGCAAAAAGGGCGGCTCTAAGGGCGGCCCAACAGGCAAAAAATTTGGTTAGGCGTCACATCTGCCATAAAAATGTCAGTGTGTGGCCCTTTGGACATAAGAGAATTCCCTATCCCTGTTAATCCGGGATTTCCCAGATAAGAGGATTTTAAAGGAAGCACTTGCGAAAAGGGGCGGCTCCCTAATTGGTTCCCCTTTCTACACACAAAACGGTACATCACTAACCCATACATGGAGTTGACAGGTCCGGTAGAGAGGGG
>JASLXW010000715.1 GCA_030740135.1 Nitrospinota bacterium | reverse complement strand
CTTTTTTACTCTTATCGGCGCGGAAATAACAAACCATCGGACCCCACGACAGAACGGTCCGCCAACTCTTCGTAGGAAGAAGGTGAATTGAGTGATACGGTCGCAGCGGAACACATAGCCGAACTGCCGAAACCCCGCTAACGCCGGAGCGCTGGGGGAAGACCGGAGCGTGGCTCTTCCTCTCGGGAGACGCCATGTCTTTCGGAACGCTGCTTACCGGTTACGCGATCATGTGGGCGCAAAGAACCAACTGATCAAATCCCTCCGATACGCTCGGGAACAGTTTGACCGCGTTCATGACCTTCCTGCTCATTTGCAGCAGCGTAACCATGGTCAAGGCGCTCGAATCAATCAAAAACAGGGATAAAGGTAAATTCAAAAACTTCATGCTCATGACCATCGCGGGCGGCGTGATTTTCCTGAGCCTCCAGGCCTATGAGTGGAACCACCTCATTCACGGCGCGAACCTGGGGTTGTCGGAAAATCCTTATGGCGATCCGCTGTTCGGGACAACCTTTTTCATGATTACCAGCTTCCACGGGTTGCACGTCACCGGGGGAGTCATCCTCTTTACCTGAGCTCTCGTATCGGGCCGGAGAAGAGACAACTTCCCCGACTACTATAACCTGGCGGAAAACGTCGGTCTTTGCTGGCACTTTGAGGATCTCGTTTGGATCTTGGTCTTCACCTTTCTTTATCTCTTGTCGG
>JASLXW010000714.1 GCA_030740135.1 Nitrospinota bacterium | reverse complement strand
GCTCGGGACAGTCTCGCTGTCGTGACCATACTGGATAATGTTTGTCAGGGATGCCATCAGCAAGTCCTTCCCCAGCAGGTGATCGACGTTAAAGTTGGCGAAACGATAAATCACTGTGAGCAGTGTTTGCGTATTCTTTACTGGGAAGAAAATCCAGAAACCGCGGTTCCGAAGTAAACTGGGTGATCGCTGTTCCGGCTTTTAGTCGGGAGAGAGGAAAGTCCGGGCTCCACAGAGCAGGATACTCCGTAACGCGGAGTGGGGGTGACCTCAAGGAAAGTGCAACAGAAAGGACACAGCCTACCCGTTAGAAGTGCAAACTTTTAGCGGCGGCAATGGTGAAACGGTGAGGTAAGAGCTCACCAGTACCGCCGGTGACGGTGGTAGCTTGGCAAACCCTATCCGGAGCAAGATCAAATAGGAAAGTGCTTGAGGGCGGCTCGCCCGATACTTTCGGGTTGATTGCTCGAGCCTGTCGGCAACGGCAGGCCTAGATTGATGATCACCTCTCCTTTCGGGGAGAACAAAACCCGGCTTATGGTTTGCTTCGACCGCGTGAGAAATTTTTTGAGTCAATTGGATTGTGCACGGGGGCCTTCTTCATCGCCTTCAACTGATCGTTGATATTGTTGCGTAGCGGGTCGTGATGCGAAGTTGCGATCAACGTCGCAACCATTCCAACGAATAGCATCCCAAATACTATTGAGGTTAAATTTTCTGAGATAGTT
>JASLXW010000713.1 GCA_030740135.1 Nitrospinota bacterium | reverse complement strand
CCGGCCGAGAACCGGGTCGACACGAAGTGGGCGATAACGCCCGTGACCGGCGGCACCCAAAACACCGACGCGAAGCGCACCAGGAAGAAACCGCCCCCCATAATCGGAATCTCGTAGACGAAGATGCGCGATGGTCCAAGGAGGGCCGTTGCCGTCAGAAGCGTCACGACGGCGCCCATGCCCGCACCCCCTTTGAGCAGGCCCGCCATCATGGGAAGCATCACGAAGGGCGCGCCTATCGGCATCAGGCTCCCCGCGGCCCAGCCGATGGCGATCCCCTTCCAGCCGGAACGGTCCGAAAGCCAATTCCGCACCAACCCCTCGGGCAGCGCTTCCAGAAGCAACGTGCCGATCAGAAAGCCGCAAACGATTTTCGGCAGGATGCTGACAAGAATCCGGCCCGCCTGGCCGGCTGAAGCCCAGGGAATGTGACCCGTCCTCTCGTAGTGATAAACGACAAGCGCGGCGGCGACGGCGGCGAGGATGAGCGTCGTGCGGTCGAAGGCTCCACTCATGACAGGATCTCCCTCCTTCGCGCATGCGCGCTCACTGAAAGCGCGGGAGAACCTTTTCCGCGAAGAGACGCATTTGTGCGAACTGGTCGTACGTGGCGAACCGGACGCAGTAGTGCCGGCACCCTTTCTCCGCGAGGCCCTCGATGTTGCGGATGACATCGTCCGGCGTCCCGAAGGGGTCCCGGTTCCACATGGATTGGGAAAGGTCGGTGAATTCCGTGACGTAGTACTTGTTGAGGAATTC
>JASLXW010000712.1 GCA_030740135.1 Nitrospinota bacterium | reverse complement strand
GATCTATAATCATATTCGACCTCACCAGAACCTGGACTACCTGACGCCCGCCCAGGCCCTGGAAACATTCAAAAAAAACGGCCCCCGTGTCTCATATGTCTTGAACCCATACAACCGATTGCGGCCTCCCCGACAATGACGGATAATATACCCGGATGGATTCCCGAAGCGATCAACCATCGCCCGTCAACAGGGTGTTCTTACATGCCCAAGGACCTGCGGTCTTATCTGAAGCAACTCCATAAGGCGGCCCCGGACCAGATCCGGCGCGTCGGCCGGGAGGTTTCCCACGAGTGGGAGCCCATCGCCGTCATCGCCAAGATGGACCGGGAGGGGATTTATCCGGCCGTCCTGTTCGACCGGGTCAAGGGGTTCGAGTTCCGGGTGATCGCCAACATCCTGTCCACCCGCAAGAAATTCGCCATCGCCCTGGACACGACGGAGGACAGGATCGCCGAGGAGATCGGGGCGCGCGAGATCCGGCAGGTTCCGCCGACCCTTGTGGAGACCGGCCCGGTCAAGGACGTGATCTACACCGGAGATGAGGTCGACCTCAACCAGCTTCCCATCCTCCTTCATCATGAGCACAACGACGCCCCGTATATCACGATGGGCGTGATGGTGACCAAGGACCCCGAGACCCGGGCGTCGAATCTCGGCATCTACCGGCACAAGAAGGCGGGCCGCAACAAGCTGGGCGTCTACTACAGTTGGGGCAAGCGCCTCCAGTACATCCACCGCAAGGCCGAGGCGAGGAACGA
>JASLXW010000711.1 GCA_030740135.1 Nitrospinota bacterium | reverse complement strand
CCACGGAGAGGTAGGCCTCGAAGAATTTTTCGAGGATCACGCAGAGCGACGCCCGCGGGTCCCGCCGAAGGAGTTTTGTCTTGACCCGGTCCCGGGTGCAGGAGACCCGGATCTTCCCATCCATGAGTGCGTAAAGAACGGGGGAGAGATGTGGCGCGCCGTCCTTCCGGAGGACGCAAAAAACGCCCCGGTGGTTCTCCTCCAGAAATCTCATGGCCTCATCGCGATTCATTGAGATCTCCTTCTCGTTCTTGTGTGCGTGTGAATTGCACGCATGGGGTTTTCCTTCGACTCCGAGTTGTCCATGAAATGGACAACCCTCCATCGCAAAATGAAAGTTTTCGGGGGGTTTGGGGGACAGTTTTCAAAATATCCCCCAAGGTTTTTTATCCTTTCAACCCCCACATGTGGTCCAGCGGGCCGTGGCCGGCGCCGATGTCCGCGGGCGCGCTTCGGATGGCCTCGGTGATGAAGCCTTTGGCCTCCCGGACAGCCTCTTCCAAGGCCCGGCCCTTGGCCAGGTGAGCCGTGATGGTGGCCGAGAGCGTGCAACCCGTCCCGTGCGTGTTCTTCGAGTCGATCCGCTCGGCGCGGAACGTCCGGAAATCGGTCCCGTCGTAGAAGAGATCGACGGCCTCGCCTTTCAGGTGTCCGCCTTTGACCAGGACCGCCCGGGGGCCGAATGCCAGCATCCGTTCGGCGGCTTCCCGCATCTCCTCCAGGCTGCCGACGGGGATCCCCGCGAGGACCTCCGCCTCGCCGAGGTTCGGCGTGATAATCTCCGCCAGGGGC
>JASLXW010000710.1 GCA_030740135.1 Nitrospinota bacterium | reverse complement strand
AACCTCCAAATCATCCCCGGCGCCTCCCTCGGTCACGTCTTGACATCGGACGGCGCCGGCAATGCCTCCTGGCAACCGAGCGGCGGCGGCAGCGGCGGTGATGGGGACTGGCTGATTGACGGTGATGACAACATGTCTTCCGTGCCGGCGGGGAACGTCGGTGTCGGCACGAGCGGCCCCAGTCATAAGCTGACCGTTGCCGGTGAGATCCGGGGGACCGGGATGATCATCTCCGACTCACTGATCGCCTCGAGCGGCGGCATGCAGGCCAGCGGCCAGATTCTCTTGACCGGTGGCGCCTACTGGGGCATCGGCCAATCCGGTCGGAATCTGGATTTCAAGCGCAATGACAACCTCAACGTTCCTCTCAAGATAGTCGGCCGGGACATCGGCGTCGACCCCGGCGGCAAAGACCTCCTGGTCATCGACAGCAACCTCCAAATCATCCCCGGCGCCTCCCTCGGTCACGTCTTGACATCGGACGGCGCCGGCAATGCCTCCTGGCAACCGAGCGGCGGCGGCAGCGGCGGTGATGGGGACTGGCTGATTGACGGTGATGACAACATGTCTTCCGTGCCGGCGGGGAACGTCGGTGTCGGCACGAGCGGCCCCAGTCATAAGCTGACCGTTGCCGGTGAGATCCGGGGGACCGGGATGATCATCTCCGACTCACTGATCGCCTCGAGCGGCGGCATGCAGGCCAGCGGCCAGATTCTCTTGACCGGTGGCGCCTACTGGGGCATCGGCCAATCCGGTCGGAATCTGGATTTCAAGCGCAATGACAACCTCAAC